>RFZT01000007.1 GCA_009920585.1 bacterium | reverse complement strand
GTCAAGCGATTGGATATGGTCACACGATTGTCGAGAGTAACAAAGTAGTCTCCCGTACGGGTCTCTATGACATGGAGACCATTCTGTCGCAGCTTGCGAGCGAGGCGTTGGGCCGTATCAAGAGTCAGGTCTTTCTCATAAATTCCCTTTACAGGCTTGGCCCCACGATCAAATCCCCCGTGCCCAGCATCAATGACCACTGTATCGAAGTGACCAGTTCCCCTATTCCCACCCACAAAGTTCGTCGAACAACCAGCCAGCACGACTGCAACCAAAACCAGCAACAGTTTTGGAAAAAGATTTGGAATAGGAAATTTGTTCGGTAGCTCCATGGAAAGGGCCCTGCTTTCACCGAGTTTGGTAAAATGACGGCACAACAATAGAAACCATATTGGAAATGGAGCAATCATTTTAGTCTCGATTTCTTCCTCTGTCGGAGCGTGGATGAGATGATGTTAGCCAAACGAGTGATTCCATGTCTGGATGTAACGAATGGTCGGGTGGTGAAGGGAACCAAGTTTCTGGACCTCCGCGATGCGGGTGATCCCGTGGAATGCGCTAAGATGTATGATCAACAGGGGGCCGACGAACTTGTCTTTCTCGATATAACAGCTTCCAGCGATGGCCGAGCAACGATGGTTTCCGTAGTCGAGCGAACGGCCGAGGCCTGCTTCATGCCTCTCACCGTGGGTGGAGGAATCCGTGCGGTGGAGGATTTTCACACCATGTTGAGGGCTGGAGCGGACAAAGTGAGCGTGAATACATCTGCGTTACAGAGGCCAGAGCTCATCACTGAGGCGGCGGAGGCTTTTGGCTCCCAGTGCGTCGTCGTTGCTGTGGATGCGAAGCGGGACGGTGAAGGAAAATGGCGTGTCTACACCCATGGTGGCCGCAAACCCACCGAACGCGACGCCATCGAGTGGGTGATTGAAGCGGCTCAACGCGGCGCAGGAGAGATCCTCCTTACAAGTATGGACGCAGATGGCACCTGTGACGGATACGATTTGGCCCTGAACCGTGCGGTTTCCAGCGCAGTGGAAATCCCAGTGATTGCGAGCGGTGGAGCGGGAGAACTCCGTCATCTCGCCGACGTTCTCCAGTCAGGCTTGGCAGATGCTGTCCTCGCGGCAAGTATTTTTCACTTTGGAAAATTCACCGTGGCTGATGCGAAAGCCCATCTTGCTAGCCAAGGCATCCCCGTGAGGAATGCCTACCAAGGCTAATTGAGTATCTATGATTTCGCATTTCTCAGCCGACAGTGTCACCGAGTCTCTTCGCCGAGAAGGATTGCGAATCACCAAAAATCGTCGAGGCATCCTCGAGTGTCTCTTTGCCGCCGAGGAACCCATGTCGCTGCAAGAAATCCAAGAGCGCGCGACGATATTTTCCGGCACGAAGCCAGACTACGCCACGGTATTTCGGATGATTTTGCTGATGGAGAAATTACACTTAGTTCACAAAGTGAATCTCCAGCGTCCGTGCAGCTACTACGAACTCCGCGATCCCCATAAACACTACGACCATCTCATTTGCAAAAAATGTGCGCATGTCGTTCTGATCGACATCCCCTGCCCCATCGGGGACACAGAACAGAAGCTTGCCAAAAAATATGGCTTTAGTGATCTGAGCCATTCCTTGGAGTTTTTTGGCGTTTGCTCTCAGTGCGCATAAAAAATCGGCTTGATTACATCCGACCAATTCCAGATTCTTGCGTATGAAGGTTCCAACAAACGCACCATCGTCATCGCAGGAATTGGATAGTTTTTTTTATCAACCCGCAGACAGCTTTTTCCGTGGGAACTCAGGTTTGTCGCTCACCTACGACGACGTTACTCTCGCTACTCTCTACAGTGAGATTCTTCCGAAGGATGCGAACTTTGAAACTCATCTGGGAAAAGGCTTGTTTCTTCACCTTCCCATTGTCTCTGCAGACATGGATACCGTCACGGAATCCCGCATGGCGATCGCGCTAGCTCTCAATGGTGGACTCGGCCTCATTCACTACAATATGCCCGCTCGGCAGCAACTTTCGGAGGTCTCGCGAGTCAAAAACCATATTCATGGCCTCATTCGCGAACCGATCAAAGTGCATCCCAATCAATGCATCGGCGATGTTTTGGGACTTATTGAAGAAAAGAAATTCAGTTTCAGTACGTTTCCTGTAGTCGATAAAGACGACATCCTATTAGGACTATTACCCGGGCATTGCGTGAGGCCCCGCTTCGCTAATCGTGGTGTAGGTGAAGCCATGATCAAGAGGGACGGCGTACTGACCATCCGCGAAAGCGAACTTGGTGATGATCCGATCCAGAGAGCCGATCGATTTTTTACCGAGCACATCGGCATCCATAAACTTCTCGTCGTGGATGCGGAAGATCGTTTGAAAGGTCTATTCACGCTCAGTGATATCGAGCGCATTTCACAAGAGCGTTCCTTGCAAACAAAACCCGCCAGAGATACCAAGTTCCGACTCCTTTGTGGAGCTGCTGTCAGTGCCCCAAGGAAAGCAGATGGCGCCATCGATAAAGACCAACTCCTTGCGCATGTCGAAGCCCTCGTCGATCGCGGACTCGACGCCGTAGCCGTATCCACCGCCCATGGGCACACTCTGGGAGTTGGCGAGGCCGTGAAGGCGATTCGCAGTGCGCTTCCCGATCTCACGATCATCGCCGGCAATGTCACGAGCGCCGCCGGCGTGGAGTTTTTAGCCAAAAGCGGAGCGAATACGGTGAAAGTTGGCCAAGGTCCTGGATCAATTTGCACAACGCGCGTTGTGGCTGGTGTAGGCATCCCCCAACTCACCGCGCTCTATGTTTGCTCTCAATCCGCCCGTGCCAATGGAGTCACGATTCTCGCTGATGGTGGCATCACCAAATCCGGAGACGTCGTGAAAGCTCTTACCCTGGCCGATGCTGTTGTTTGCGGAAGCCTCTTGGCAGGTTGCCCAGAAGCTCCCGGCCAAATCCTCGAAATCAATGGAAAGTTCTATAAGCAATATCGAGGCATGGGCAGCCATGCAGCAATGAAAGCCGGCAGCGCCGCCCGTTATGGCCACGCACGCGAGATCTCACAAAAATCCGCAGCGGAAGGCGTCGAAGCACTCAAAGAGGTCTCCGCTCCCGCTGATACCGTGTTAGCCCAGCTTGCCGGTGGACTCCAAAGCGGCATGGGTTACCTCGGCGCAGGCGATCTCTCGGATCTTCGCAGCAACGCCCGGTACACCCGCATCACTCCAGCCGGACTCCGTGAGAGCGCCCCGCATGACATCATCGAAGTTAAAACTGGCGGCTAACAAAAAAACCGAAGCGCCTGCCCAGCTTCTCTATCCGCGAAGCCACGACTATCCCTTTTTGATAAAGCGATGGCGCGCGATAGCGAAATCGATTGGCCTTAGAATGCGTCCGTTTGCTGAAAGCGGCGGCTATCCTGTTTATTACCTCGAAAGCCAATCTCCCCAACCCTCAGTCCCCAGCATTTACCTTTCTGGGGGCATACATGGCGATGAACCCGCATCCACCGAAGCCCTTCTTGCCTGGGCTGCGAACAACCGAGATCTCGTCCGTTCACTCAGAGTTCTGATTTTCCCTTGTCTGAACCCATGGGGACTCATGCACAACAAAAGATGCAATGAAGATGACATTGATCTCAACAGAGGATATCGAGAAAACCCGCCGCCAATCGTTCAAGCTCAGCTCGCTATTTTGCAAGGTTTGCGCTTCGATCTCGCCATCAACCTCCATGAAGACTACGACGCACAGGGCGTCTATCTTTACGAGCCCGTGAGTAGCAAACCGCACTGGGGCGAAAAAATCATCGAAGCCATGTCGTCAGCAATTCCAGTCGATCCACGAAGAAACATCGATGGTCACAAAGCTAAAGCAGGCGTCATCCGAAGACGAGTCACCATGGACATGATGCCAAACTGGCCCGAAGCCATTGCACTCCACTTCCACTACGCGAAAAGAACCTTCACGTTTGAAACCGCATCCGAGTACGGCATTGAGGACAGAGTCGCTGCACATGTCGCCGGCATATCGGCGGCGATTCGATTAATCGAGTAAGTCGGCGTAATTCTGACGCGCCATCGCAACGCTCATGTCCAATATCGCACTCGAATCATCCATCGTCAGGGCCGTATTAACCAGTTCTCTGCAGGTCGAAGAATCAAGGGACTGAACAGCCTTTTTTACCCTTGGAACCAAAGCTCCCGTCGCACTTAATTCCTCTAATCCCAGTCCGATGAGGATCGGTGTGAGTAGAATATCAGCTGCCATTTCACCGCAAACCCCGACCCAGATATTTTGAGCACGAGCTGCATCGACCGTCATCTTGATCATCCGAAGAATTGAGGGATGGGTCGGATTGTAAAGATGCGCAATGCGATCGTTTAAACGATCAACGGCAATCGTGTATTGAATGAGATCGTTAGTTCCGATGCTGAAGAATTTGACTTCACGCGCCAAGTGATCTGCCACCAAAACAGCACTGGGCGTTTCGATCATGATGCCGACTTCGATATCGGCTTGGAATGGAATCCCCTCGGCAGCGAGTTCGTTTTTGCAATCCTCGAGAACGGCATTAGCGCGGCGAAGTTCCTGCAATCCCGAGATCATCGGATACATGAGCCGAATATTGCCAACGGTAGAGGCACGAAGAATGGCTCGAAGCTGGGTTTTAAAAACATCCAGATTTTCCAGACAAAAGCGAATAGCGCGGCAACCAAGGAAGGGATTGGCTTCCTCTTCAAAAAAGAGACTTGTGGATGATTTATCTCCACCAATGTCTAGAGTGCGAATGATGACACTGTGGGGCAAAGACTCCTGTGCAGCCCGCAAGTAGTGACCATACTGCTCTTCCTCGTCTGGTGACGTCTCGCGATTGAGATAGAGAAACTCCGTCCGATAAAGGCCAATGCCTTCCGCTCCATTCGCCTTGATATCAGCGAGGTCATCGGGGAGATCCACATTCGCAGAAAGGATAATGTGCTTCCCATCACGAGTGGTGGAGGCTGTTTCTCGAATGAGGTGGAGGCGCTCGACCACTTCCTCTTTCTGCTGCTCGATGCGGCCATACTCAATGAGGGTTTCGTTCGAGGGATTGAGAATGAGAAGCCCCGTGTACCCATCAATGAGGATATCGTCACCGAGTTGGATATTCTGGCAGATCCCCTGCATGCCCACAATGGCCGGAATCTCTAGGGAACGGGCCATGATCGCAGTGTGCGATGTTTTACTGCCGATCTCGGTCACAAATCCACAAACCAGATCGCGGTTCAGCTGAGCTGTATCCGAAGGAGTGAGATTGTGAGCGACAATAATGTGCTGATGGTCGTGTGCCGCTGGATTATGAGGGGCTTTACCAAGAAGATTACGAATCACTCGGCGGGTGACATCCTGAATATCCACGACACGCTCGCGCAAATACGGATCATCGATCGCCTCAAGGGTCGCGCAGTACTTTTGAGCGACTTGCTGGAAGACATAATCAACGTTCAACCGCTCGCGTTCCAACATGCGAAGCACTTCATCGATGAGAGTCCGATCCTCCACAACGAGAAGATGGGCATCGAAAATACTGGCATCCTCAGAACCGATCGCGGCAACGATGCGTTGCTGGATCTCGAGTAACTCGACACGGGTGGCGATGAGCGCGGCCTCAAAACGGATGATTTCGCGCTCCACATCGGCTTCTTCAATGGACTGAGGAAGAATCTCCTCACTCACCTCATGGCGCACAAAAGCCGGAAAGTGTGCAATGCCCTGTGCTACAGGTATGCCACTAAATCTCTTCTCGATCTTTTGCGTCTGAACTGACTCCATTTGCATGGAGATGTAACACAATTTGAAACTTGATCAATGAGAAGAACTACTCCTCACCAAAACGGGTCTCCACAAGGTTCTTGATTTCCGCAACCGCTTTATCGGCATCCACGCCTTCAGCATGGATGATCAGCTTCGAACCCTTACCCGCAGCAAGCATCATGAGGCCCATAATGCTCTTCCCGTTGACCCTTTCACCGTCCTTCTCAACCCACACTTCGGCACGGTATCGACTGGAAATTTTGACAAACATGGCTGCTGGTCGTGCATGGAGACCATTACGATTGTCGATGGTGACTTCGCCGCTGCAACGCTGGACGTCATCCGAAAGTTTTTTTTTGGTTAGAATTCCCATCATCTGCTCCGGCGTTCACTGATCATATGTAAGAGTCTCTGATTAAATTCCTGCGCGCTATTTTCACCCATGTCTTTGAGTTTCTGATCCAGCGCCGCGACTTCCACTAGTCGGGCAATGTCACGTCCGGTCCGTACCGGCAGTGTGACATGCGGGATTTTGATACCCAGAATTTCGTAGGTTTCGCGATCGATTCCGATTCTATCCACATTTTCGACCTCCTGCCAATCTTTCAGTGTAACAACAAAGTCGAGGCGCTTTTGAGGATTAACCGCACCGACACCAAATATCGATGCGATGTTGATGATTCCAATACCGCGAACTTCCATGTGGAAGCGGGACATACTGTCGGCTGTTCCTATCAGTTCACTCCCCTCGGCTGTTCGGAATCGGGTAATGTCATCGCTCACGAGACTGTATCCGCGCTCAATCAAGCCAAGCACACATTCACTTTTTCCGATGCCGCTCGCACCGCGAATCAGAGTTCCGATCCCAAGTATGCTCACCATGCTGCCATGCTCCGTGGTCGAGGGAGCGAAATCCAGCTCGAGCAAAATCGTAGCTGCATTGATGAACTTCATCGTGATCATATTTGTCCTCAGCACGGGAGTCTCAAACTCGGCTGCGGTATCAAGGAGCACTTGAGGAACAGGGGCGTTACGAGCCACAACAAGACAAGGCATTTTGCGCGCAAATAAAGCACGGCAACGTTCCTTGAGCAAAGAAGCACTCAGGCTCTTAAGGTAACTCAACTCCGCGGACCCCAGCACCTGGATACGCTTCTGCGCAAAATAACTAAAAAAACCGGATAGCGCCAAGCCTGGGCGATTGATGGTCGGCTCGCGTATGAGGCGGTTGAGTCCGCGGGAACTCCCCTCCAACCTCATTCCAAGCTTCTCCGCATGATTTGCATAAAAGTGCCCAACGGTGATGTGGCTGACTTTTTTTTGCAGTTTGTTTAGCATGGGCTTGAAGGCTTGGGGTCAATATCAAAGGACGGCAAATTCGCCGCCAGCGCAATGATGATTTTTTCAAAAAAGATCAGCGGCCTACATAGTGAAGGATTCGCCAAGGTAGAGCTTGCGACTGATGGGGTCATTAAGGAGAAAATCCTTATTCCCTTGGCTCTCGACGCGTCCTTCGAAGATGAGGTAGGCGCGATCCACGATGTTGAGCGTTTCGCGAACATTGTGATCCGTGATGAGGATGGCCAAGCCTTGGGCGCGGAGATCTTGAATAATCTGCTGAACATCGTGAACGGCGATAGGATCCACGCCGCTGAAAGGCTCATCAAGCATGAGAAGCGAGGGGTTCGTGACCAGCGAGCGGGCGATAGTAAGCCGGCGCTTCTCTCCACCGGAAAGTGTGAGCGCCTCATTTTTGGCGATATGGTCGATGCCAAATCGTGTGAGAAGCTCTTCGCAACGATCCTTACGTTCCTTCTTCGTTGCGCCAGTGGTTTCAAGAATGGCGAGAATGTTCTCCTCGACCGTGAGCTTACGGAAAATCGATTCTTCCTGCGGTAGGTATCCCATTCCGTGACGAGCGCGCTTATACATCGGCATCGAAGTCACATCCGCGTTTTGAAAAAAAACATGACCATCATTTGGTCGGACCAACCCGACGATCATGTAAAACGTCGTGGTTTTTCCAGCGCCATTGGGGCCCAAGAGTCCGACGATCTCGCCCTTTTTGACGTTGATATCAACGCCGTTGACGACCGATCTACCGTTGTAGATTTTCACCAACCCCTCAGTGCTGAGCAAGGGGCTTTCGTTATCGGTCGTAGAACTCATTTCTGCTCGGAGGTATCGGCAATGAGAGTTTTGCTACCACCCACCGTGCGGGATTGACCGCTGTTTTTGAGGATCATGACTGTAGATTCCTCTGTGGCGACTTGTTGATTGATCCCTTGTTGAATCGAGGGCCACTTGCGCATCACGACTTCACCAGTAGAAGGCTTGTAGGTGACCTCGCCGGCGCGCCCGATAGATTTCGGAGCATTACTTTTGGGATCCTGCTTTTCTTGGATGATCACGACGTTCCCCTTGGCGTCGGCTGTTTCCATCCCTTTGTGATCTTTACCGAGATGAACCACGAGCTTGTCACAAGTGAGAGTAAACTGGGGGTCGCGAACGATGACCCCACCATTGAACTCAGCGATACTCTTTTCGTTGTCGTAAGTAGCATCCTCCGTCGCGGTGATCTCCGTTTGCGCCCCCTTCGGACGTTCCCCTCCAGCGGGATTAAAGAAACCAAGAGGATTTTTATCCTTAGCTTGCGGTGCGGGGGTTGAGGCGGGTTGCTGGGCATTTACCAAACCTAGCGTGACCACAAGAGAGAAAAGGGCAGGGAGGGATTTTTTAATTGGTGTCATTGAGGGTTGTTGTCGGTCGAAATGACCATTTTGATGTTTCCGCGCATCGTTCCAAATCGGGTTTCAGTGTTGAATTCGATATTGTCACCGGTGATAACAAAGTCAGAACGCTTAATGAGAGCGCCTTTGTCACCTGAGAGGATTCGCGTATCGAGGTTAAATAATGACTGTGGGAGTTCAACGAAAATTTTGTTCCCTTCCTGATCAAGTGCCTCGACTTTGAGGTTAGTCATTTCGATATGGCTCTCATCGATTTTCTTGGCGCTTTCGGACTCTAAAACGAGTGCCAATTTTCCATTCTCGTCATAGTGCGGGATTTTTAGCCCTAGAACCGGCATGCCGACCGGAACCGGCATTTCAAATTTATCCTTTTTTTCGGGAGTCGGGGAAGGCGCTGCAGAAAGAATCGAACTCCATGCTGAAAGGAGGATTAAGAAAGAGGCAATTTTACAATATGGCATCGCGAATGGCCTTAAGTTGTTTGATGAGGCGGGGGAGCTCCTCAATCGGAACTTGATTTGGGCCATCAGAGAGCGCTGCAGCTGGATTTTCGTGAGTTTCTAGGAATACGCCATCGCATCCCGCCGCCACGGCAGCTCTGGCCAAAACAGGCGCCAATTTACCATCCCCACCCGTCGTCTCACCGGCCCCGCCAGGACGCTGAACCGAGTGCGTTGCATCAAACACGACGGGACACCCGATTTCCTGCATCCAAGGGATGGCTCGCATGTCAGCAACGAGATTATTGTAACCAAATGTGGTGCCCCTTTCGGTGAAAAAATAATCTTTGCATCCAGAGGCCTCGAGCTTGGCTGCAACATTCTTCATATCCCAAGGCGCAAGGAATTGACCTTTCTTCACATTCACAATCCGACCGGTCTTCGCTGCCGCGACAATGAGATCGGTCTGACGGCACAGGAACGCTGGGATTTGAAGGATGTCAATGAACTCAGCAGCAATAGCAGCCTCTTCGGGATTGTGAATATCCGTCGTGACTGGCACCCCATGGGCGGCACCTATCTCACACAACAATTGACATCCGTCGCGAACGGAAGTGCCTCTAAAAGATTTTGCCGATGTGCGATTGGCCTTGTCGTAGGATGCCTTGAAAACAAAATCGACGCCCTCCCCATCGCAGATGGCCTTGATTTTGTATGCCATTCGGCGCGTGAATTCCGGAGTTTCAATCACGCATGGTCCGAGAATGAAAAGCAAATCACGACCACCAAGAACAGTTGAGCCGATTTTGAGTTCTGAACAATTTGGCATTGGGAAGCAGGTTATTCAACGCAGGGGAAATCCGCAAAGTTTTTGTGCATTCAAGCCGCATTTTCTGCGATGTGGTCCGAACCTATTTGGCGCAAGCCGTCCAGCGTTTCGACGCGCTGAAGTCGTTCACGGAGACGTGCTCCCCCAGGTAATCCTCTAGTGTAGGCCATCAATCTCGCGCGCATAGATTTCATCGCCTGGGCTTCTTGGCCTTTCCACCACTCGATTTCTTTGGCGCAGTGCCCCTCAATAAACGCCCATTTATCCGCAAGGGTGACGATATCGCTCCCTTGATCGGCAAACGCGGCGCGGATCTCGCGAAAAATCCAAGGGTGGTTCATAGCCGCCCTGCCGATCATGATGCCGTCAACGCCACTTTGACTCCAGCGGGCCAGAGCCACGGCCGCACTGTCGATATCGCCATTTCCAATCACAGGAATTTGGACCGCTTGAACAACATCGGTGATCACGTCCCAATCCGCTTCCCCAGAATACCCCTGCTCCTTAGTGCGACCATGAACGGCCAACCTCGAAATCCCCTCCCCTTCGAGGATGCGCGCGGTTTCCGTTGCATTCACCGAGCGGGAATCCCATCCGATGCGTATTTTTGCAGTCACTGGCAATCCAGCCGCAGCCGCGACAACCGATCGAGCGACGCTGGCGAGAAGCGGACAGTCCTTCAAAAGCGCAGACCCACCATTGCGAGACACAACCTTGTTCACAGGACAACCGAAATTCAGATCGATAAAATCCGGTGCAACCCAGTCGATCACAGCCTTAGCTGCTTCGGCAAGACGATCGGGGTCGGCGCCAAAAAGCTGAACCCCAAGCGGACGCTCATCGGGTTGGAATTCCAGATAGCGACTGGTGCGTTCGTTACGATGCAGAATACCCTCAGCGGAGACAAACTCGGTCGTGAGAACATCGGCGCCAAGGTCCTTGCAAAGCCGCCTGAATACGGTGTTCGTCACCCCGGCCATTGGAGCTAGGAACAAGTGGGGCCTTCCGCCGATAGGAAGATCCATTAGGCGGGAGGACTCAAAAGTGCACTCACCTCGCGCTGGACATCCGGGATTTGCTCCAAGCTGAGATGGGGATTCGTGAGAACGAGAGTATCTCCAGTCGCCAAGTGCTCATAGACCAGCATATCCTTGTCGCTGCTTTCCATCGGACGCAGGAGACGTTTCCTTTCAAGCATGAGCGCAAGAATGTAACGGGTATTTTGATGTGCGGGATCGTTCTCGATGATGAGCCGCCTCAGCAAACTCTCCGCATCATCACGCGGAATAGCTTCAGGCGGACGCTCGGCGGGCGGTTCATACTTTGTCCTCCAAAATGAAAAAGGCTGGATGTTTTCATTGCGTTCCTTCCACGCTGCCTCGGATAAATCCTCACGTCGAAACCCTTCCGCATCGCGAACGAGCAAAGTGTAAAAAAATTCCCCTTCTTGGAATTCTGCTCCGGTTTGCGAGCAACGATGCGATCGCGATTTGATGTCCCAGTCTGCTTGCATTATCCGATTCCTGGTATTTTGAGTTTTGGCATATCGCGGTTGGTCGAACGCAACCAAAGCATGAATAGACCGATAAGAAAAAAGGCGAACATCGGTCCCCAAGCAGCGACAACAGGAGATACCCGATTGCCCTTGCCCAAAGCGATGAAGAGACTACTTACGAAAATCAAGCAGAAGAACAACCCGATCGCGGTAGCCACCCCACCCAGAACTCCGCGTCGCGAGTAAACAATCGCACAAGGGGCCGCGACGAAAATCACTAAAAAACAAACGGTAGGCAAAGCCCAGCGGTAATGCCACTGCGTGTGATAGGGCGCCAAGCGAACGACAGGAAAATCGCTGTTGAATTTCAGATAGTCGTTCAACTCGGTGACGGAAAGAAAATCTGCATTCAACATGGAACTCGCAATACGCCAGGGAGTTTCGGACCAGCCATCGACACATATCAGATCATTCATCTCGGTCTTTTCGATCTCACCCTCGGGATTCATTTCAACATAGCGGGCACCAGCGAGTTTCCATTGAAGAAGGTTCGGATCGAATGTGGCCTCGCGAGCATACCACTGCTGGCGTATGGCCCCATCCGCATCCTGCTGGACGATTTGAACACCGTTCAACCTCGACCTACTAAGGGGCATGCGAGCAACAAACCAAGTTCGCCTATCTTCGCGGTTCCGAAAGAGATGAGCGCGGATAGATTTATCACTCTTATGGCCACGCTTGATATCGCCGACCATCACTTTCTTGATACCACTCGCGTGCGGAGCCCCCTCATAGTTGAAGTAGGCGGTTAATCCGGTGAGAAAAACTCCTGCTATCATTAACGGCAAGAGGATCCGAACAATACTTCGACCTGCCCCAAGCATGGAGATGATCTCATTCGAGCGGGACATCGCCGCGAGAGAATAAAGGATGGCCAGAAGCGTTCCGATAGGGAGGCTCATCACAACGATCTCAGGAATTTGGGATGCGTAATAATCCGACAAAGCCTCAAAAGAAGCATTTCCTTGAATGAAATCCTGCAAATTGTCGCTCAGATCAAAGACAAACCAAATGCCAATAAACCCGATGAAACAATAAATAAACGGGACTAGGAATTTTTTAAGGACGTAGCGGTCGAGGATCGTCATTTCGATGGACTCAGATCATACCTACCCCTCCACGACGCGTCAATCGGCAGGGGCAAAAAACAAACAATCACACACAAGTTCTAGCCCTGCATAAGGGCAAGATCCACAGCGAGACGGAGGGCAGATTTCATGCTGTCTGCGCGTGCGAGGCCCTTGCCAGCTATGTCAAAAGCCGTGCCATGGTCTGGACTAGTACGGATAAATGGCAGCCCAAGCGTGACATTCACACCCTCATGGAACGCCAGCAACTTAAGAGGAATGAGGCCTTGGTCGTGATACATGCAAAGCACGCCGTCGAACTCCCCAGCGACAGCACGATGGAAAATGGTATCAGGCGCAAACGGTCCGAAGAATTCTCCCCGTTCTCTCAAACGCGCAACCGCAGGCGCAATGATCTGTATTTCCTCGCTGCCGAGATCCCCATTTTCACCTGCATGGGGATTCAATCCGGCCACAGCGATACGCGGGCATTTAAACCCACGCAACGAAAGGAAATGACGCAACAACTCACCAACCCGAACGATTTCATCACCCGCCAAACTTCCCGCAACTTGGTTGAGCGGGATGTGAGCGGTCACCAAAGCGACTGTGAGCGCGCCCCCAGTCAGGCACATGGCAAAGTTATCAACCCCTGCCCTCGCTGCAAAAAATTCGGTTTGTCCGGGAAAATCGTATCCGATCTCGTGCAAAGCATGCTTACAGACAGGACCGGTAACAACGGCATTCCACTCACCCAAAAGCAACTTGGCCGCAGCGAACTCAAGTCCGGCAAGGGCCGAGCGCGCAGAGGCCTCGGTGGGATGTCCCGGAATGTGACCAGTCGTTTCGCCGACGACCTCCAAGACACATCCCTTGGGCAATACGAAATCCCTCGTGGCAGCCTCGACAATCTCCGGACCTACCCCAGCGGGATCACCCCGCGTAATGCCGATGCGAATGACATCCATGCTCAAAGGAAGGTTGAGGCTTTATCCCTCCATCAAATTAGCTGTCGCACCCTCACGCCCGCGAAGGCGGAGAAGGATCGGCAGGCCAGGGAACTCCCACTTCTCACGAATCCGTGCACATAGATAATTGACGTAACTCTCCATGAGTAAACTCGGATCATTCACAAAAAGAATAAACAGAGGGGAAGAAATCGGCGACTCGTTCCTCTCGTTGGCTTGCGTCGCATAGAGCAGTTTGAAGCGGCGATTGGATTTTACCGATGGCGACTGGCGCTCCATCGCGGCGCGAAGAACGCGGTTCAATTCACCCGTTCCAGCGCGGCGGGTCGAGTGCTGGCGAACCTTTTCCACCATCGTGAAAAGACGGCGTACATTTTCTCCCGTGAGCGCGGAAAGAACCACGACGGGTGCATAATCCAGAAAAAACAATTCTTGGCGGATGTGCTCGATATGCTCGCGAAGAAGCTCATCTTCATCGCCGCCTTGTTTTTTAATGAGATCCCACTTGTTCAGCGCAATGATAGCGGGCTTTTTGGCCTGTTGAATGAGACCAGCGATCTTCTTATCCTGCATGGTCACTCCCATCGTTGCATCGATCACGAGAATATTGAGATCCACACGACGAATGGTTTTTTCAGAGCGCATCACACTGAAAACCTCGACCGAGGAATTATGCCTCGAACGATGGCGGATACCGGCCGTATCGCAAAGGATGTAGCGGTTGCCATCTCGCTCGGCCTCGACGTCGATCGTATCGCGCGTCGTCCCGGCAATCTCGCTTACCGTGGTGCGATTGTCGTTGAGAATGGAATTCACCAAGGAGGATTTTCCCACATTCGGTCGACCAACGAGAGCCAACTTAGGAAGGCGGATAGGAGCAGACTCGTCCGCGATTTCGGCTTCGGGAAGCAGGGATTCGATCTCCTCGACAAGGTCTCCGATACCGCGACCGTGAGCCGCGCTCACCGCGCAGGTATGTTTAAATCCCAATCGGGAAAATTCAAACGCTCGAGATTCGTGCCCCTCGGTATCCACTTTATTGACGACAAGGATGAGCGGTCTGGCCGTGCCTCGCACCATCGAGGCCACTTCGGCATCCAGAGGTGTGACTCCATCAATCGAGTCCGTAACGAAAAGAATAACGTCGGCGGACTCCATCGCAATGAAAGCCCCTTCTCGTGTGCTCTCTGCAAAATCAGGGTCAGGCTCAGATCCAATGCCGCCCGTATCGACGATCTCAAACGGCGCGGAGCCGAGTTTGCAGACAGAGGCGATACGGTCGCGAGTGACGCCGGCCTGGTCATGCACGATCGAGATCATGCGACCAGCTAGGCGGTTGAAGAGGGCCGATTTTCCGACATTGGGACGACCTATGATGGCGACGTTTCGCATGTGATTTCTTAATGTGTTTTTTCGTGATGCCTGAGCTGACTGACCCCTCGGATCAAATATTCCGCCCCGCTGACAAAAGTGAAGATACCAGCAACGTAGACCGATGCCAGATAATGCGGCAACTGTAGCATGATCCACGCAAGTGCAATCATTTGGAACGCTGTGGCCGCTTTTCCGGTTAAGGAAGGGCGGACTTCCAGGTTTTGATGAATAAAATAAAGGAGCCCGCATCCGAGCACGATCACTGCATCACGCGTGATCACCAATACGGGAAACCATATTGGAAATGAATGCGTCCAATGTGTGAGGCTCAAGGTTATGATAGAAGTCAGAAGCAATCCTTTGTCTGCAATGGGGTCTAAAATAGAACCGAGCCGACTGCGCTGGTTCCACCGTCTAGCCACATAGCCGTCGATTCCATCCGTGCAAGCGGCGAGAATAAATACCCCGATGGCGACAAGACGTTGCCATTCCAACGGAGCCCCTGACTCCACACTTTTGCCGTAATAAATACTGAAAAGGACAAAAATCGGTATAAGCAAGATCCGCGCAATGGTGATCTGATTAGCGGCTGTCATAGCCACAAAAATAACCCGCCCACCGGATTCTGCAAACGCGTAAAATGCGATAAACTAAGATGCCTTAGAGCTTCAAACGCTCGTCAGGCGAAATTTCTCTCGATTCTCCACAAGCTAGATCGCCTAAGCAGAAATCCCCGATCGCGACACGTAAAAGTCTTATCGTGGGATGACCGACGGCCGCCGTCATTTTCCGCACTTGTCGATTGCGTCCCTCGTGAATTTTCAACTCAATCCAGAAATCCGAAACACTTTTTCGGATCCGCACAGGTGGATTCCGAGGCGGCACGACGGGCTGAGGATCGAGAATTCGAGCTTGTGCAGGAAGGGTCAGCTTACCCTCGAGAAGAATCCCAGATTCAAGTTGGGCCAGCGCCTCGGGGGATGGCGATCGCTCGACAAGGGCCCAGTAGGTTTTTGTGACATGGCGCCCTGGCGCCAACAAACGCACATTCCATTGAGGCTCGTCGGAGAGCAAAAGCAACCCCTCCGAGTCGGCATCCAATCTTCCAATGGGATAAACCGAAGAAGGAAAACCGAACTGCGACAAGGGCCGATTCGGACTTCCATCGGGGGTGAATTGCGAGAGCACTCCACAAGGTTTGTGAAAGGCGAGAATCAAAGAACTTTCAAGCGGCTGAGATCTTGGGAATCCACTATACCCACCGGCCTGCGCTTTTCATCGAGCACAACAAGATCATCGATGCGATGGTGCTCGAGAACTTGGAGGACCTCAGCTGCAAGTCGATCGCCGGTGATGGTGATAGGATTTCGTGTCATGAAGTCACCCACAGGCAGGGAACCGATCCCGGGATTCCCAGGGAAATGGCGGGCAAAGTCCCCATGCGTGAATATACCAGCCAGCGTCTCGTCAGCATTCACGACCACCGCCGCACCGGTACGATGCTTTGTCATGGCCTGAATCGCCTCCACGACCGGAGCCGCTGGAGAAATCAAGGCCAGTTCATCGATTTTGCGCATGATTTGACTCACTCGCAGCAGCAAAGATCGACCAAGACTGCCACCGGGATGGTATTTTGCGAAGTCCTCTTTACGAAATCCGCGACTTTCCAGAAGCACCATAGCGAGCGCATCGCCAAGGATGAGCATCGAGGTCGTGCTGGAAGTCGGAGCGAGATTCAAAGGGCAGGCCTCTTGCGATACAGCCACATCGAGAACAGCGCTTGCCGATTTGGCGAGGGTGGAATTTTTATCTCCCGTTAGCGCGATGATCGGCAGACCGAGTCGGACTACGGCAGGCAAAACCGAGAGTAATTCCTGTGTCTCACCGCTGTAGCTGAGGGCGAGTATAACATCCCCATCGGCAACAATGCCAAGATCCCCATGCAGGGCATTAAGGGAGTTCAGTACGACAGCAGTGGATCCTGTGCTAGTGAGAGTCGCCGCAATTTTTTCGCCGATCGTCCCGGATTTTCCGACGCCAAGAACCACGACTTTGTTTCGTCGCTCAAGGGCGACACGGATCAGATCGACCGCGATGATGAATTGGGAATCCAAACGCGCGGCCGTAGCCGAGGCTTCGGCCAACTCAATCTCAAAAACCCGTCGCGCACGTTCAAGGTAATCCATGCTACTGATCATGCCTCAATTGCGAATCCCGATGCAAGTTCAGGGACTAAGGTCACAAAAACTTAGAACTTACCTCGAGGACTCACGCCGCTTTTCGAGCCAGGCTTTTGCGACTTCCCACACGATGGGAAGGACCGACACGACGATGATGCCCAAGATCACCAGCTTCATATTTTTTTGAACAATCGGAAGACCCCCAAAGAAAAAGCCACCACCCAAAAAGAGGCCAACCCAGAGAATTGCGCCGGTGATATTGTAGATCACAAATTTGGTGTAATTCATGGCCCCCACACCTGCCACAAAGGGAGCGAAGGTACGGACGATCGGGACGAACCGAGCAAGGATAATAGCGCGTCCACCGTACTTTTCATAAAAAGCATGCGCTTTCATTAGGTGCGACTTATTGAAAAACCGACTGGATTCAAAATGAAACACGCGGGGCCCAATCCATTTTCCAATAGCATAGTTGAGCGTGTCGCCCAGGATTGCCGCAACCAAGAGAAGCACTAGCAGGATTTTCAAATCCATACTGCCCTGTGACGCCAAAGCCCCTACAGCAAAAAGAAGCGAATCCCCAGGCAGAAAGGGCGTAACAACAAGGCCCGTTTCACAGAAAACAATCGCGAATAGCAGGGCATAAATCCAAACCCCATAATTCGTGATAAATTCGGCAAGGTGCTTCTCCGTGTGCAGAAAAAGGTCGATGAAATGACTCATGGTGCCGGCAGTTATGGTCAGCGCAAGCTCTCGAAGCAAGTAAAGAACCCCGGCATGAAAACCTGCAATTGCCGTTTTCCAATTCTCTCACAGGAATGTTACGCTCGTCGAAATGAGCGACCGCCTTGATGCCGAAAACACGACTGATGCCCCACAAACTAATGGTGGAATCCGAATCGTCGTTGTCGGTGGTGGTGCTGCAGGATTGTCGCTGCAATGTGACACAAGCTTGTTTTGACGCCCGCGAACTATCGACGCGCTATCCACGGGGGGGACGCGCCCTTATAGGTCCCCTCACCCGATTCGGCCCAGCGGATACCATCGATTGGTTTGAATCCAGAGGCGTCAAACTCAAGACCGAGCCAGATGGACGCATGTTTCCTGTCACCGATTCCTCCCAAACCATCATCGACTGCCTCATGTCCGCTGCAAGGAAAGGCCGTGTTCTAGTTCTGACCGAGACAGGCTTGAAATCAGCCCATCAGCGAGAATCTGGCGGCTTTGACCTCACACTCACAAACGGCAGCACCCTCGAGTGCGATCGTCTTCTTTGGGCCGGCGGGGGATGCAAGACAGAATCCCACCCCGCAGTGCAACTAGGTCACACACTCGCAGCCCCAGTCCCCTCGCTTTTCACCTTCCATGTGAATTCTCCTTGGTTAAGAGAACTCGCCGGGGTCTCACTCGATCCCGTGCAGGTGAGCGTTCCCGAAACTGAACTCAAGCAAACCGGCCCCGTTCTTTGCACCCACGTCGGCCTGAGTGGACCAGCGATCCTGCGACTCTCAGCCTGGGGCGCTAGAAAACTTCACGACAAAGGCTACCGATTCGATCTCCAGATCAACTGGCTTCCAAAAACATCTCCCGAATCGCTTTTGGCGGAAATGCAATCCCGTCGCGAGACAAGTGGCGGTCAAACCCTGTTACGCTCACGATGGAATCCTCTCCCAGCTCGTCTATGGGAGCAACTCATCGGACAAGCTGGTATCAGCGATGACACTCGATGGGCGAAGCTCAGCCGCCCCTCCGCCCTTGCTTTGGTGAAAGCTCTTTCCTGTACGACAGTCAACGTCACCGGAAAAAGCATGAACAAAGAGGAGTTCGTCACCTGTGGCGGGATTCCCCTTCCCGAGGTTGATTTTAAAACCATGGAAAGCCGACTAGTGCCTGGACTCTATTTCGCCGGCGAGGCCCTCGACATCGACGGCATCACCGGCGGTTACAATTTCCAAAATGCCTGGACGACAGGCTGGATCGCTGGACAAGCCATGGCAACGAGGTGAACCAAAATCAATCGCGCGGGGATCGTATAAAGAGTGTCAAGATGGCGCCGATACAAAGGAGTGTGCCTGAAGCAATGAAGGACGATTGGAAACTGCCTCCACTATTGGCAGTGAGAATCTGCTGAACTTTAGGGAACACGAGCCCCCCGACTCCCCAAGCAGTGAAGAGAACCCCATAATTGACTCCAAAGTTTTTCAGTCCCCATAAATCTTTGGTGAAGGATGGGAAAAGAGCGAGGTTCGCGCCGTAGTTAAAACCGATTAGCGTAGCCAACATCACGATGACGAATGGCAATGTTTCCTTACTCGAAGTCACGGGAATCGCTATAAACATTAAGCCAGCTTGAATCAACAGAACGAGCATCAGAGTCCAACGCCTGCCAATTTTATCCGAGAGGATTCCAGCAATGACGCGCCCTCCGGCGTTGCCGATAGCCATGACAGCAACGGCAATAAAAGCTTGCGAACCCATGCTCTTCTTCGCCATTCCGCTCACACTGGCAATGACCATCAAACCTGCGCCTGCGCCGATGGCATAGATGACCCACAAAAGATAAAACATCGGACGACGGAGGATTTGACTGGCGGTAGCATCATTGACCGCAGTTTGAGCCACACTGGAGGAGGATTTGCTCGCAGCACTAAATCCCAGCGGAGGATTTTTGAGCATTTGAGCGAGTCCACAAACGATCACGGTAAAGGCAGCGCCAAATAAGAGCATCGATTTTTGAAGACCGAAGTGAGCGAGCACATATTGGGAAGTCGGAGCGAGATAGACGGGCGCGAGTCCAAAGCCTGCCACAACAATCCCTGCCACCAACCCGGTCTTCGCTGGCGGAAACCACTTCAGTGCAGGGGGAGTCGCAGAGGAGTAACCAAACCCGATTCCCATTCCTACAAGAACGCCGAATCCGAGCAACCAGACCGAGTAACTATTCGAGGTGGAAATCAGCACCATTCCAGCCCCTACGAGTAACCCGCCAATGGTAGCAGTCACACGCGGACCAAACTTATCCTGACAGCGGCCAGCCAAAATCATCGCAAAGGCAAAAACGAGACAACACAACGCGTAAGGATCGTTGAGTTGGCTACCCTGCCACCCAAACTCTTTACTGATCGATTCCTTAAACATGCTCCAGGTGTAAAGCACGCCAAGCGCCAGATTGATCCCAAGGCCAGACAACGCAACGATCCAGCCGTGATTTTTTGAGAGATTGGGGGAGTCCATGAATGATCTCAGAAAATATAAAACCCCAAAGCCACTGGCAAACTAACAAATTCTCGCGGCGAGTAATTTGAGCACGTCAAAACCCACCCACACTTACGGTTGGCACATTTGATGCTGAACAAAAATTGAACGCAGGATTGGACAACGGAAACCGAGCTTACGTTCAAAAATTGCCGCTAACAAAAAACACCTCCCATGAAAAAAACAAAAACTCTCGCCGTAGTCGCCTCCGCGCTCGTATTGCTCGGAGGAGTCGTTTGGAATGAATCAGGGAATACAGCCTCCCCACAAAAATTGGCGTCCCCTGCCCTGCCTAACGCATCGCATTCTGCGGGACTGACTGATTCCATTCATTTGCCGGAGGGCGGGTCATCAGGCGCGCAGAGCATTGTTCCACCCTCGAGTACATCGGTCGCTTATTCCGGAACACAGAACACAACTCCCGCTTCACCACGCAGTGAGGACACTTCGTCCAACTCGGATCCAGCATCAACGACAACTCCCACCACAGCCCCATCCTCAACGGCGGCTCATGCGGCAGAAGAAAAGATGAGGTCATCCAAAAGTGCGTTTGAGGTTCTAAATGGGATCTCACTCAGCGATCCCGACGTGCGGGCGCTGGCCGTAGCTAGACTGACCGAGCTTGAAGATGCGCGAATGGCAATGGTTCTTGAGCAGGCCGACAATATGGGAATCCCTGTGCGCATCGAAAGCCCGCATGGCAAGATTTCGATATTGCATTCCTTTGAGGGTGATAGGCCAGTTTATCGAACAACAAACAACAAAAATGCGGCCATTAGCAGTGGAGCAAACCTCATTCAATCGAGCCCCTATGGATTAGATGGCACAGGCATCAAAGTCGGTGTCTGGGATGCGGGCTCCATTCGAGCCACCCACCGAGAACTCACAGGACGCATCGAGTTAAATAATCCTACTGCGCCCAATGATGATCACTCAACCCACGTGGCTGGAACAATTACCGCCTCTGGAGTGAATGCCGACGCCAAGGGAATGGCTCCCAAGGCTACGATTGCTTCCTATGACTGGGACAATGACTATGCAGAAATGACGGCCTCTGGTGCGGCCACTGCTGGGGATACCACAAACGTTCCCATCTCCAACCATTCCTACGGATACGGTGCCACAGCGAGCGATATGGGTCGCTACGAAACTGAGGCGAGTACAACGGACGCTTTGGCTGCCGCTTTGCCCTACTTCCTTCCCTTCTGGGCTGCCGGCAACGAACAAGACACTCTGACGAGCCTCGGGGGCTACCAGTCGATCACTTACAATGGCCTTGCAAAAAACATCATCACTGTCGGTGCCGTGAATGACGCCGTTTCGGGAGGCATCCGCTCCATTACCGCTGCCACAATAGCCTCCTTTTCGAGCATGGGACCTTGTGATGATGGTCGCATCAAACCGGATCTGGTTGCGAACGGGGTGAATCTCTATTCCAGTGTTTCCTCAAGCGATTCCGCCTATGATGGAACTTATAGCGGCACAAGTATGGCTACTCCCTCCGCT
Source organism: bacterium (assembly GCA_009920585.1). Taxonomy (GTDB): domain Bacteria; phylum Verrucomicrobiota; class Verrucomicrobiia; order Chthoniobacterales; family Terrimicrobiaceae; genus UBA967. The sequence goes on along the minus strand of RFZT01000007.1, from coordinate 972 downwards.
GCGGGATCCGCAGCTCTTGTCGATCAACTCTATCAAAAGTCATTCGCTGGGATGCGGCCTCGCGCCAGCTTGCTCAAAGCCCTTCTCATTCATACAGCGGATGACTTGGGTCGCCCTGGCCCTGATTATCAGTTCGGATGGGGACTGGTGAATGTGAAGGTAGCCTGCGATGTCATTCTTTCACATAAATCCACATCCACAGCCCCAAAAATCTTTGAGGCCAGCCTGACGAATACAGTGAAAACCATCACCCAATCTTTCGTTTGGGACGGCAAGAGCCCAATTCGCGCTACTCTTTGCTGGACCGATCCTGCGGGAAAGGCGCAGACAGTAGTTCACAGCCGGACTCCCAATCTCGTCAACAATCTCGACCTCAAAATCACAGGGCCCGACGGGACTATTTATATGCCATTTGTGATGCCCTTTGCCGGAACATGGACCCAGGCCTCGATGTCGGCATCAGCAACCACAGGCAAAAACAATGTCGATAACGTCGAGCAGGTTCTGATCTCTACACCAAACCGTGCCGGAACCTACACAGCCAGCATCTCCGTAGATGGGACTATCTCCGGCAGCCAAGCTTACTCGCTTGTGATCACTGGATCAACCGCAGGCGCATCATTTACTTCAGGTGCTGGAGAGCAATATGCTGCCGGAACACGGAAAAAGAGAATGAAAGAAGATGCACCCCGCCTTGCCGGATCACCAGCTAAAACAACATCTCAAGGTGCTAAAAACCTTTCCGCTTATTCTAGTGTAGGATTCACAAAAGCACCAAATGCAGAAGAGGCCGGAAAGAAAATCAAAGGCGTACAAGTTAAGATGCTCTGGAAAGAAGGAGATGGTGAGGTTGAAGTGAGCTGGAGTATGATCAAGGATACAGTAAAAATGCTAGGTAAGAGAGATTTAGGTATTGAACCGAATTCTCCAACCGGACAGGCATTTTTAAAAGACGTAGAAGAAGCTTTTAAC
>RFZT01000599.1 GCA_009920585.1 bacterium | reverse complement strand
TGAGAGGATTCGAACCTCCGGTCTCTACGTCCCGAACGTAGCGCTTTTCCAGACTAAGCTACCCCCTGAATGGTGTGGCAGAGGGAGTTTAGAACATCCCCTTTCTGCATCAATGCCCCCTCGCCGATGCATCCAAACTCGTGCGTGCAAACACGCTGGACTCTGGGCCTGCCATTGGCGCTCGGCTTGAGCGAGGGATTTGCTCAAAGCGCGGGCTGACGCCCGCGAATCGCTCCGATGCAGCGAGCTCTTCGGATACTTGAATCCCTATACGGTCCAGCGTGGTACAAGAAAAAGTCTATGCAGATAAACTTCTTAGAGGTATTTTCTTGAGTGTTATCAGTTCGCATTTCCTGCTGTACATTAAAATAATTTAGGCTGCGACTGATGTGTCGGGTAAGCCTTTGTAGTTCGGGGAACCGGTGTCGATGTTGATGCAAGAGATGGGCGGGTCGTCATGAGTAAGCGATTTATGAGGTGGGTCGGAACGTGGATCGAGGAAAACATTCCTCCCGGTGCCAATCCTGACATCGAGAGCCACGAAGTAAAGGCAAAGCGTCTGACGGAAAAACTATTCGCTGAAGCGCTTGTTGCCGGCTTCACGACGTTCGAGACCGAGGAGGAGCGGGAGCGCGTTCCACCCTTGGTACTGGCCGCTGTCGCGGACAGCACCGACTTTGATATCGATGCCTATCGTCTCAAGTCGGAACTTGCCAATGAAAATGAAGATGGCGACTGAGCTGTCAAGAGGCAATTCAAAACCCTCATTCCATTAGAAGAAGTCGGCTTGCATCTCAGGCAGCCATGCTTGTTTGGCGAAACAGTGGCGCTAGTGCTGAGCCTAAATAGGCAGAGCCTTAGAAGAAAAACCCACTGATCGAAAGAGTTCAATGGGCTCATCATGAGGATGTCCTGGTCGGGGTGAGAGGATTCGAACCTCCGGTCTCTACGTCCCGAACGTAGCGCTTTTCCAGACTAAGCTACCCCCTGAATGGTGTGGCAGAGGGAGTTT
>RFZT01000598.1 GCA_009920585.1 bacterium | reverse complement strand
GTAGTCTTTGCGAGGCCGATTCCAGCAATGCTGCGTATTTTGATAGAATGTTGGCGTAGATGCGCTCGGAGAGTTCTTCATCGTAGGCATGGCTGGTTAGGTTGCGATCCACAATCATCTGAAACCACAGGTCCGCCTCCTCGGCAGTCGAAATAAAACGTTCCGCAAAGGCCTTCCGCACCACAGATCTCGACCCTGGGCATTCATGGCCTTGGTGCTCCAGATAAATTTGCAACGCTTTCCAGACAGCTTCATAGGAAAACTCAAATCTCTGAATGACGGCATCGCGCACGATCTCGCTTTTTTGCAAAACCGCTGCTTCCAGCAAGCGCCTCACGCTGTTGTTGGCATTAGCTTGCCGCTCCGTAAATCGCTCTTTACTCATTTTTATTATAGACTTTCATCGCCCAGCCAAACTTCGACCGACCCGCTGGGCGCGCCTTGTTTTTAACAAACTGTGCATTCGTGAAATTTGGTGCATTTCGTGGTTCCACTCATCTTATACCCTTTGGGCTGCGTTAGCAGTCTTCCGCAGCGTTACGAGTGACTGGTCACGAGTGGCGGGTAAGAGCAAGCGTTTCGAGCGGTTGGCGTTCAGGGAGCGAATAAATCCCTGCCCTCGCGGGAAATTTTTTCGACCAATCCTTGAGGAGTCGAGTCCCCAAGGCGAAGCAAATCCACATCAAACACAACGGGAGCCTGCTCGAGAGCCTCGCACAAATCCTGCCATTCTTCCGCCGTGGCTTTAGGAGCCCACACCGCCAAATCCATATCGGACTCTCGGCGCGCCCGCCCCAATGCTCGCGAACCGAAAACCTTTGCCCCACGAACGAAAGGCCTATCCTTCAAGATTCCTTGGATCGTTTTCCAATCTCTATTTCTCAAGCCAAAAGCCATGTTTAATCCCATTCCAAGTTTTGTAGTCTTTGCGAGGCCGATTCCAGCAATGCTGCGTATTTTGATAGAATGTTGGCGTAGATGCGCTCGGAGAGTTCTTCATCGTAGGCATGGCTGGTTA
>RFZT01000597.1 GCA_009920585.1 bacterium | reverse complement strand
CTAAGCGGAAACCAAACCGTACCAGTGCAGATAACGGTTCCTTAGTTTTTGGGGGCACTCCCCTAATCCACGACGACCATGCAGTCTCCGTAACTGAAGAATCGGTAGCGTTCGCGAATGGCTTCTTGGTAGGCGCGGAAGGTATTTTCGTAGCCGGCCATGGAGCAGACGAGCATGAGGAGCGTCGAGCCGGGGAGGTGGAAATTCGTGAGGAGGGCGCCGGTATGTTTGAACGTGTAAGGCGGACGGATAAAAATGCGGGTGCGTCCATCGTGGGGCAAGATCTGTCCCGGCGGTTGAGATTCGAGCACGCGGGCGGCGGTCGTTCCAATAGCGAAGACGCGCTCGGCCGCGTTGATGGCGGCGGCTGAATCGGGGCTGATCGAGTAAACTTCCTCGTGCATCGTATGCTCGCGGATGTCTTCTGTTTTTACCGGCAAAAATGTTCCTGCACCGACATGGAGTGTGACGAAGCTATGTGGGATCGAAGCAAGGATGGCGGGGGTAAAGTGAAGTCCAGCCGTGGGAGCCGCGATGGAGCCGAGGGATTGGGCATAGACGGTTTGGTACCGCTCGTCATCTGCGGCGTCAGCTCCGCGCTTAAAGTAGGGAGGAAGAGGCATGTGCCCGTGCTTTTCGAGGTCAGGCGGCGACTCAAATTGGATGATTCGTTCGCCTTCGGGAAGGACGTCCAAAACCTGGGCGACCGTTCCGGCGATGGGAATACGGACGCCCTTCTTGAGCTTGCGACCCGGTCGGGTGAGGCATTTCCATTTGGTATCACCCAGAGACTCGAGGAGGAAAATCTCGATGGCGGGAGATTCTGAGAGGAGTCGGGCCTTGATGACGCGGGAGTCATTCAGAACGACCCGATCGCCTTTTTGCAAAAGGGACGGAAAATCGCGGAACATCCGATGCTCGATCTCTCCGGATTTTCGGTGCAGGACGAGCATGCGGGAATCATCCCGGCGTTCGGGCGGGCGGTTTGCTACGAGTTCGGGCGGGAGTTCGTAGTGGTA
>RFZT01000596.1 GCA_009920585.1 bacterium | reverse complement strand
CCCGGATCACAGCCGAACTCAACCAAGCACGGTCGTAATTCATCACGCTTCCATCCTGAAACCGAACGAGCGGGTAATTGTCTCTTAAGGCGATCACGATTTAAAAAGCACGGGTTGATCGGGTGAATCTGCAATCCGGCGTTCCAGCGATTGGATCTCATCAATAAAGTCACCCACTTCCTGAAATTGGCGATAAACCGAAGCGTATCGGACGTAGGCGACCGGATCGAGCGTACGCAATCGCGCCATCACGAGCTTGCCCAACTGCCGGGACGTCACCTCGGCATCGTTCAAGCAATCCAACTCGCGGTGGATTTCCTCAGCCACCCGCTCCATATCCTCGAGGCTGATGGGGCGCTTCTCACAAGCTTTGGTGATGCTTCCAAGAAGCTTGACCCTGTCAAAAAGTTCGCGGCGGCCATCTTTTTTCTCTAAACGCATCTCATTGCGCTCCAACACTTCATAAGTCGTAAACCTCGCCTCACATTCGAGGCAGACCCGACGACGCCGGATGCTGGACCCATCCTTTGCGAGTCTGGAATCAATAACCTTATCTTCAAGTGTTCCGCACTTCGGGCAGCGCATATATTGTGTACTTATCGAGCAAGCGCGAATATCGACACTACATATTGATGGGTCAACCCTTTTCCCACAAATAAGCCCCCCTCAAGTTGTCTTGAGGGCAAAGCGGAAGGTGGAGCCGACGACGAGACTCGAACTCGTGACCTATCGATTACGAATCGATTGCACTACCACTGTGCTACGTCGGCGAATGTTGCGAAAATGACACATTGGCCCCCCACTGCCAATGGGATTTTTTAACAAAATCGCGGCTCCTTCTTTTTTTGGAAAACAGATCGCTCCCCCCTTCTCCGAAACGACAACAAAAACAGGGCCGTGTGTTTTTTTAGATTTTGCAGAGAAAAAACTTGATTCGTTCGCGCCATGATAAGAGATTCATCGCTCTTCTAATCCTGAGTAGCTCAGTGGTAGAGCGGTCGGCTGTTAACCGATTGGTC
>RFZT01000595.1 GCA_009920585.1 bacterium | reverse complement strand
ACTGTAGTCGCGATGCGCAAAAGCATTTGCCAAGGCCTCTCGAACGGCCTCCAGCGGGAGCGCGGGCGTGTCCGTACGAGCCAATTGGCCAGGCACAATCTTGCTGGCGATAGGCAACCAGTCGAGCAAGAACCGCTCTGCGCATCGTAGGGGGCCGAATGCGTTACCGCTGTATTGGCGATTGTCCAAGAATTCTTCGCGCGTTTTGCCTTTGAACCGGGCGAGTCGAAGCTGGAATTGGGGAAATGCTGGCAATGCTTGGTCGTCTTTGCAAAAGAGAGCCGCCGCTGCGCAACTGACCTGATCGTTTTGAACCAAGAGTCCGAGACCTCTGAGCAAGGCAAGAGGATCTCGGGTGCCTGGATCTACAAGGCGGCCACGGCGAATCGACTCCTCAATGGTGACCCCCAATTCATTCAGGTCGAGATCTTGAATCTTGCAACCATTTGCTGCTTGGATTTCCCAGCGATCGCTGGCGTGCATGGTTTCAAGAAGATGGCGCTGATAGTCGCTTCGGGGCATAACACGAGTGGTATTGAGCACACGCTCATACGGCACTCCTCGGAATGTAACAGGCGTGTTGGCCGCGCGCTCGACTCGGACTAACAGAGCTTCAAGTTCACGCTCGTCATCGCCAGCAATAGGTATGCGCTGAATATGGGGCCTCAAGAACGGCTCGAAACCTTGGAATTCCTGAGCCAATTCTTCCAATGTCCGATCAGTGACTTTTTGCCCAACAACTTTACCGGAAGGCGTCACACCAAAAACCAACTCGCCACCTTGCCCATTGGCAAACGCACAAAGCGTGCGGCAAGCCTTGTCTTTTTCAGCAGTGGATTTTTTGAACTCCAAAGTCACAGATTCGCCATCGGACACGTCCATCATCAACCGAGAGAGCAAAGCTCTTTCCTCTGCATTATGGAGTGTATTGCGTGTCATTTAAGAGGCGAGGGAAAGTGAAAGTGAAATTTGAAAACTGAGAGCAGAAAGTGAAGAGTGAAAGTGCAAACACAATGGCG
>RFZT01000594.1 GCA_009920585.1 bacterium | reverse complement strand
CACGTATCCGCTGCGAACCGGAGATCGCAAAAATCTAGTAGATGGAAATCCTAGCGTCCCAGCACGTTAGCAAGCTTCGGCATAGAAGGTGGATACAACCCAGGGGGATACGGCACCGCTATATCTCCTAGCTTCCATCGCTCTCGAACCGCTCTCGCCTTCTGCATGAGCGCTTTGAAAAATCTAATAAACTCGACACGCACACTGCGTTTCTCTGAGAGACACCACATTCGACGCCCCGTGCGTCTGGGGCGGTAGGTAGTATCAAACACCTGCGCAATAAGGCGCTCTCTTCCGAACACGCGCTTCTTCTCTCTCGTTCTCTTCCTCTCAGCGCGCCGCTCAAGCATTCTGATATGCGTAATCAACCGCTCGTTAAGTTTTCGTTGTTCCTCCGCTGAGTCGTAGCCAAAGGCTTTCATCCACGCGTTTGGCTCAAGGGTAAACGTCTGCATCTCATCTGAGGCAGCTATGATCTCTTCAGCGAGCTTTGTGTATCCTCGTAGGTTGTTGGCATCTCGTGTGATAGCAGTAAACTGGGGGCGCCTAAGCCGCTTCCATTGACGGGTGAGCTTTCCTGATTGAAACATCTTCCAGGAGGAGAACCCAGGGTACCTATCGATGGAGGTTTCCAAGTTATCCTTGGCTGGATTCGCATAAAGATATGCTATCGCTAGTAAGGCTCTCGTAGGGGTGAGCACGATCGGGCTGTCGTACCCCCCACACCACAGGGTCCGTTTATTTCGTCCCAGGAGCCCGTTAATCATGTGAGCTGACTCGGTTTTGAAATGCCGAAAGAATGCCTCAACGTGGTCGGGATTTATGACCACTAAAACGAGATGGATGTGCGTAGCCTCTACAATGATATGGCAGATTCGAACCGGGTAAAGTGCGCATGCTGCAGCAAGGCAGCTCTTCACGATCGCCTGACACAATGGATTCGCTAAAAGTAGCAATCCCTCCTCGAGGCTAAATGTGCAAAACAACACGCTTCCGTGAGGGTGGTATTTCATCTTCGTT
>RFZT01000593.1 GCA_009920585.1 bacterium | reverse complement strand
GCGCATGGAAAAATGGAGGCGTCGGCCACTTGTATGCGGTGCAATGCTTGTTCTGTTCTTGCTGAGGCAAACGAACCTGTTGGATGCGTGATTCGAGATGCCCCCACGTATTCTCCTGTTTACCAAAATCTCAGACGCTTCGATGTCGATCAATTGCTCGAGGGGGCATCGCGTTGTCACTTCTGCGAGTCCGCACCCTGTATTTCTGCTGACCCGAATCGGACGGATATTCCTGCGTTCATTCGAGCCTTTTTAGATGGGGATGAGTCCAAGGCTTACGAGATCATCAGAAAATCGAATCCCTTACCCGAACTCACCTCGCAACTTTCACCGGCCTGGTTGGAAACGGAGGGCGCCTGTATCGAGACCACGCTCACAGGAAAGTCCGTTCCGATTCTCGATCTTCAATACACGATTGCCTGGCGCGCTCGACAAAATGGAATGTCTGGAATTCGTGTTCCTCAGACCACTTCAGGAAAAAAAGTGGCCATCGTGGGTGGGGGACCGACTGGTATCTCGGCAGCGTCTCGCCTAGTCGAGTGCGGTCACGAGGTTGATCTCTTTGAACAGTCCGATCGGTTAGGTGGGGCACCAGTTCGCGCCATTCCTGAATCACGACTGACATCTCCCGCTGATGAAATCGAGGCGCTCTTAGCTCCGGCCATTGCCGCCAAGAGGTTGAATGTCTTCACTGGGCAGTCTCTCGGTGCAACTATCGTCTTGGAGGGATTGCTTCAGACATACGATGGGGTCCTTCTCGCTATCGGGGTCTGGAAAGAGGCTTCCCTAGACCAACCGCTCACGGGCGTTATGAGTGGTCTTGATTTTTTAGAGGCGGCCAAAAACGGCACCCTGACAACGGTGCCTGCGCGGGTTGCGATCCTTGCGGGGGGCGACAGTGCAATGGATGCAGCGCAAGTCGCGCAAACTTTAGGAGCACGGGAAATATTTATTCTCTTCGGTGGTCCGCGCTCGGAGATGCACTGGCATATGCCAGAGAGTTGGTTCGCTTCACTAGGT
>RFZT01000592.1 GCA_009920585.1 bacterium | reverse complement strand
GCCGGGCGGACAGTCGCAGACTACTTCCAAGCTCGGGAACAGCTACATCACCCGCGACTCCTCATCAGGAGCCACTCTTACCACATCGCCTCTTGGTAAGTCCTTTCAGACCCGCTCGACTTCAGGCGCTTCGTGGTCCACTAGCCCTCTCGGGAGCAGCTACATCACCCGCGAGAGTGGCTCCAGCAAGAATGCAAAGCCTGCGGTGATTGTGATCCCGCAGGGGAGGTGACATGAGCAAACACGATCAAGAACACAGCGACATTGAGCGTCGTCTCTTTCAGATCGCCGAGGCCCTTTCGGCGGAGGAGCGCAATCTTCGGAACAATCCCGACGCGCCAGACATTCCAAGTGGATGGTATCGATTGCTACAATATCGAGGCCGTGACGCACGATTTTTGCGGCTTGGGTGAACCTCATTGGGTTATTGGGGCGCACTACGATTCGGCTCCCGGCACCCTTGGCGCAGACGACAATATTTCTGCCGTCGCGATCCTGCTGGAAACTGCGCGCCTACTCACGCTCTCGGAGAATCAACCCCGCAACATCCGCTTCGTCGCTTACACCAACGAAGAGCCGCCCCACTTTATCACCGAGTCGATGGGTAGCCGCGTTCATGCACAATCCTGCCGAAAAAACGGGGACAATATCGAAGGCATGATCTGCCTCGAAAGCCTCGGGTATTTCTCGGACAAGCCCGGTTCGCAGGATTTGCCCACGATCTACGGGATGCCCAAGGAGACGATCGCCTTCATGCGAACCCGTGGCATCAAACCGACCATTGGCAACTATGTGGCCATAGTCGGCGATGAAGCCTCCGCTGCCTTGCTTGCCATGTTTGATGAGGCTTTTTCGCCTGGCATGTCCATACCCACACTCCCTCTCGTCATGCCCGAAATGCGGCTCTCAGACCAACTCTGCTATTGGGACGAGGGGTATCCCGCATTGATGCTTACGGACACGGCCCCATACCGCAATCCCAACTACCACAAGACCACCGACACCGTGGAAACGCTGGAT
>RFZT01000591.1 GCA_009920585.1 bacterium | reverse complement strand
CATGTCACCCAGCGCGAAGTTCATACTCACACCAAATCCTTCGCGAATGCCCTGCGCGGCGCTCTCCGTGAGGATCCAGACGTCATCATGGTCGGTGAAATGCGCGATTTGGAGACGATTTCGTTGGCTATTACGGCCTCGGAAACCGGTCACCTTGTGCTAGGCACGCTCCACACGAGTAATGCCGCGCGCACGCTCGACCGACTCTTGGACGTCTTCCCTACCGATCAGCGCGACCAGATCCGCATCATGGTCAGTGAGTCCCTTCGCGGCATTGTTTCCCAACAACTCGTTCCGCGCGCGGATGGAACCGGTCGGGCCCTCGCTATTGAAATCCTCACGAATACGCCCGCCGTGGGAAACGTGATCCGCGAAGCGAAGACATTCATGCTACCGGGAATTATTCAGACCGGAAAAAAACTCGGCATGAAGTTGATGGACGATTCCCTGCAGGAACTTTTCCTGGCTGGCACGATCACCGCCGAGGAGGCCGTCTACCGAGCGGAAGACAAGATGACCATGATGAAAATCACCGGACACCAATAATATGCCTTATATCGACCAGTTTTTTCAGGTTCTCGTGGACAGCGGCGCCTCCGACCTCCACCTCAGTCAGGGCCAACCTCCCAAAGTTCGCCGTCACGGAGAGATCGTGTCCATTCGAGAGGAACCTCTCACCTACGAGGAGATGAGCTACATGCTGAGCGAAATCTGCACGCCCGAGCGCTGGCAGCGTTACGAGGAACATGGCGATCTGGATTTTGCCTACGAGATGAATGAGGAAAATCGATTCCGTTGCAATTATCTCAAACAGACTCACGGATACGGCGCGGTTTTCCGCATCATTCCCACAAAAATCAAGACCCTCGAGGATTTGAAAGTCCCGGAGATCATCAAAACTTTCGGCCACATGCGAGGGGGCATCGTTCTTGTCACGGGTCCTACCGGTTCCGGCAAGAGCACAACCCTCGCCGCGCTCATCGACTACATTAACACCAACTTTTCGCGTCACATCGTCAC
>RFZT01000060.1 GCA_009920585.1 bacterium | reverse complement strand
GTGCGTCTCTCCGATCCGTAGCCTCTACGAGCCGGAGGCACCGCCTGTGTGCGTTGGCGTGCTCCTTGGTTCCGATGGCAGGGTCAGTCCCACATATTCACACGATTTCCTATGCACCAAACCACCCGCCCCGCGACGATCCGAACAAAACAATCCCCCGCCCCTTTCAGGTGCCTCGCCGTTTTTTTCTCCGGAACGAAAAGGCATATAGCTTGCGCGGCCGCCCTGGCGGTTCTGACTGCGTTTTCTCCGTCATCCCGCGCAGAGCAGGCTGGCGGTTGGGAGGGTCTTTTCGCGGCGGATCTCTCCAACGCCCAATTTCCCGAGGGGGTTTGGACCTTTTCCAACGGGGAACTCACAGCGAGCGAGGATCAGGTCATCTGGACGAAGAATGACTACGAGAATTTTGTGCTCGATTTGGAGTTCAAAACTGGCCCGGACGCGAACAGCGGCGTGATCGTTTATGCCTCGGACAAGTCGCAGTGGGTGCCGAATTCCGTGGAAATCCAATTACTCGATGACGCCGGCCCGAAGTGGGTGAAAGCAGATCCCAAGTGGAAATGCGGGGCGATCTTCGGCCGGTTGGCTCCATCCCAAAGCGCGGCGAAGCCCGCCGGCGAGTGGAACCATTGCCAAATCACCTGCTGCGGCCCGAAAATTGATGTGGTCCTGAACGGCCAACTGGTCACTTCTTTCGATATGACCCTCTGGAGATCGGGCACCGAGAATCCCGATGGTTCGAAGATGCCACCTTGGTTGAACAAGCCCCTCAGCTCCCATCCCACCAAGGGGGCGATCGGTTTGCAGGGCAAGCACGGGGGGGCGCCGATCTGGTTTCGGAACATCAAAATCAAGCCACTCGGATAAGCCTGACCCTTGTTTCGAATTCCCATTTCCCATTCCATGAAAAATCCCGATCCCAACCTTTTCCTGAAGAGTCTGGTGTCCGATGGCATGTCCCGCCGCAAATTTCTCCAAACTGCCGCCGCTGCCGCGCTTCTTGGCGGGATGGATTTCAAGTCGCTTTCCGCCCAGACAGCGGCTGAAAGCGGTTTCAAAAACCTGATCGATCCCTCGAAAAAACTCCGCATCGCCTCGATCGGAGCCGCCGGCCAGGCGCTTGGGGACCTCAAAATCATGGCCTCCGAGGACATCGTCGCGCTGTGCGATGTCGATTTTTCCCGTGCTGCGAAGTCGTTTGCCATGTGGCCGAACGCGGCCCGCTATCAGGACTACCGCCGGATGCTCCGGGAGATGGGTGACCAGATCGATGCGGTTCTCATCGCCACGCCGGACCACACCCACTTCCCCGCCGCCATGATGGCGCTCGAATACGGCAAGCACATCTATGTGGAAAAGCCGCTCACGCACACGATCGGCGAGGCGCGACTTCTCCGCGAGGCCGCCCGCAAGGCGGGAGTCGTCACCCAAATGGGAAACCATGGCCATGCGAATGAGACCACCCGCTTGGTCAAGGAATGGATCGAGGCCGGTGTGATCGGCCCCGTGCGCAAGGTCCACTTCTGGACCAACCGCCCGATCTGGCCCCAGGGACTGAATCTGCCAACGCCTCCGGACACGATTCCCGCGACGCTGAGTTGGAACCTCTGGCAGGGTGTGGCTCCCGAGCGCCCCTACAACAAGGCCTACCTGCCATTCGCCTGGCGTTCGTGGTGGGACTACGGCTGCGGAGCCCTTGGCGATATGGGATGCCATGTCATGGATGCCGCGTTTTGGACCCTCAACCTGCGCGGAACCTTCCAAGTCTCCGCGGAATCCGAAGGCGCCACCCAAGTCAGCGCGCCGAATTGGTCGGTTGTCCGTTATGATTTTCCGCAACGGGGCGACCTGCCGCCGGTGACGCTGTCTTGGTTCGATGGCGGCGTTCTTCCTCCCAAACCCAAGGAACTCGGAGACTCACCGATGCCGAATCAGGGCGTGCTCTACTATGGCGACAAGGGGATGCTCATGACCACCGGCGACTATTCGGAGTCCCCTCGCCTCCTGCCCGACTCCACCATGAAAGCCTTCCGCGACCGCCCAGAAAAAACCATCGCGCGCGTGCCGGGCGGCAACGCCCGCATGGAGTGGGTCACTGCCTGCAAGGGTGGACCGAAACCCGGTTCGGACATTGTGGACTACTCGTCGTCCCTCACCGAATTCGTCCTCGCCGGCAACCTCGCGATCCGCATGGGCCGGCAGATCCAATACGACCCGGTGGCCGGCATCTGCATCGGCGATCCGGATGCTGACCGCCTCATCAACAAAACCTACCGCCTTTTCTAAGAACTCCCTGACATGAAGAAACCATCCATTTCCAATGCCCTGGTTGGCCTGTGCCTGTTCCTCCTTGCCGCTTGCCAGCCACCGCTGCCCAAGCTGGAAACCAAACCCGAACTCGGCCTGCAAACCTGGACATTCCGCAAACTCACGCTCGTGGAAGCCATCGCCAAAGCCTCGCAACTCGGCATCCACACGATCGAAGCCTACCCCGGCCAGAAATTGGGCGGTGGCATCGAAGGAAATCTCACGCCCGATCTCGAATCCGAAAAACTCGCCGCGCTCAAAAAAATCCTCGCCGAGAACAAGGTCTCGATCTCCGGCTTCGGCGTGATCATGCAAGCCACCGAGGAGGAGTGGAAACAGCTCTTCGCCTTCGCAAAATCCCTCGGCATCCACTGGATCTCGTCCGAACCCCCGGCTGACATGCTCCCCGCCATCGCCACGATGGCAAAGGAATCGGGGGTGCGGGTCGCCATCCACAACCACCCGTTGCCGTCGCGCTATTACGACCCCGTCGCACTCCTCAAGACCATCGAACCCTATGGTCCTGAAATCGGACTTTGCGCCGATACCGGTCACTGGGCCCGCTCGGGATTGAATCCACTGGAAAAACTCCGCCTCGCCCTCCCGCGCGTCGTCACCGTGCATTTCAAGGACCTGAATGAATGGACGAAGCAAGGAAAGGACCAACCCTGGGGCACGGGGGTCAGCGATGCCGCCGGGATGCTCGCCGCAATTCGTCAGGCGGGATTCGCCGGCGTCGTCCTCATGGAATACGAGAATGACAGCGATCATCTCTTGGACGACCTCCAGCGTTGCGCGGAGTTCTTCCGATCGGCGATGGATGCCCCTTTGGAAAAACTCGAGCACGGCTTCGTGGCGCCACCCAGGTTTTCCTCGTCAGTTGACGGCGTCTGGGCCGACAACCGTGGAGCCGACGGCCCCGCCGTGCCCCAGTGGAATCCCTTGTTCACTGACGACCTCTCGAATGCCGAATGCCCCGCCGGAAGTTGGAGCGTTGCCAATGGCATCCTCAAGGCCAATGGCACCGGCGCGACACTCTGGACCAAGAAGGACTATGGAGACGTCTCGTTGACCTTCGAATTCCGTGTCGGCGAGAATGCCAACAGCGGCGTGTTCCTCCGTTGCACCGACACCACGGACAGCCTCCGCAACGCGATCGAGGTGGAAATTTCGCAACCCGGCGCCACCGAGGCTGGCGCGGAGGTTACAGGATCCCTCTACAACTTCCAAAAAGCTTCGCCCCAGATCGCCATCAAACCCGGCGAATGGCACAACGGATCGATTTTTGTCCAAGGCCAGGAAATCCTGGTGGTGATCGACGGGCAGAAAGTGAACGAGGCCAACCTGCGTTCCTGGACCACCGCCAGACGCAACCCCGATGGCTCCTCAAACCCTGCGGCCAATCCCCTCAAAGACCCTCCGCAAAAAGGTCGCATCGGCTTGCAGGATTTCTCCGGCCCCATCGAGTTCCGCAACCTCTCGATCCTCGAACTCTGAGTTTTTCCAACCTCAGTTGCCTTCCCACCGCAAAACCCTCTCAGAATCCAAAAATATGTCGATATGTGGGACTGACCCTTTTCCCGCTTCCGGAGTGTATGGCTGAGCAAACACATTCATGGCACCCATCATGACGACCGCCACCAGAGTCGCCGCAGGACTCCATCCCATATAGACATGCTTGATATTCATTTCCTTAATCTCTGTTCATTTTGATTGGTTTACTTTGCCGGGTCAGTCCGGCGTATTGTCGCATTTTAAAATCAGAAGCAAGTCCCACAAATTATTGAGACTCCTGCTTGGCCGCAGATCCCGCTGCTCACTGTGGAAATCAGCGCAATGAAGAGGAGAGTTCGGAATGCTTTCATGAGTTTCATATCGGGGTTAGTATTGGGAAGTCAGTCCGACCATTTTTTGTGTCAATATGTGGGACTGACCCTCAGCACGCTGGCAATCCAGTCCAAGCAAGCCCACGGACAAAAACCCCGTCTCACCGGCCTGCGGATTTTGAATTCCATGCAGTGGGTTCGCGAACACCTTGCGGAGCCACTCGTCCTACCGGAGATCGCGCGCCGAGCCGGGCTCTCGGTGCCTCATTTTTGTGCCTTGTTCAAAAAACAAACCGGCATGAGCCCGATGCGCTACCTCATGCATGCACGCATGACCCGAGCCTGCGCGTTGCTGGATTCCACGGATAAGTCGGTGGCTGAGATCTCCAGCGAAGTGGGCTTCCGCGACGCCTTCCACTTCACCAAAACCTTCAGGGCGGTTGTGGGAAGTTCACCCAGCAACTACCGATTGGCCAGCTCCGCAGATTTCGCGGTCGGCAGCAATCACAAGAGATGAAGGGCTGCGTCGGTGCCACCCAAAGGCTCATTGCCTATCCACCCCCTTTTTTAGTCTGGACACGACCGTTCAAATCCTGCCCTCCGCCTGTGCGTTACTTTACTATTAACATCAATGGATTCAGAACGAAACAAAGCGGGCGTAGAAGAAGTCGGCGTTTTTAGCAGTTGCGCGTGGTGCTCTTGCGTCGATCCTAAAGCTGAGGATTTCACCTCACCAACCTCAGTTGCCTTCGCAAAAGCCCATTAGAACTCAAAAATATGTCAATATGCGGGACTGACCCTTTTTCGATGAAATCAACCGCCGCGCCGGCCGAGTCGCCTCTTTCGTCTGTTCCCAACCCGGCGCCACGCCACCGTTGAACCTTCATTTCTGAGAAAACCAGAACCCTCTTTGCGACCAGCCCATTCCGATAGGGCAGTAGGAACGAGGATTTTATGCAGAGCCTTGGCTCACGGTTCTCCAGCGCTGTTCCTTCCGCCCTCCCAGCGCATGTTTCGGAGTTCAATGGGCTTTCCCCAACCCTTGCCAAATTCCACTTCTTTTCCATCCACGAGGCAGGTGGCAGGGCGGGTCATATTCAGCTCGGTGACCATCTCCCAAGAGGGCAGCGTTTCGGTGGAATTTTTTTTGATCATTTCCTCCGGCCTGATCGAGATCGTTTGCCAATCCGGCGAGCCTTTCAGCACTTTCTTGAATACAAAGTCTCCGCTGGGCTTGCCTGGGAAGGTCCCCCAGACATTCATTTTGGCCTCGATGGCGAGCATGTTGTCTTGCGGGCACAGGACCTCGAAAACGGCTTTCACTTCTGCCGCCACCAACTCGCTAGGATGATAGATGGCTTCCTTGCTGGTGATCATAAACGTGGAAGGCGTTTTATCTCGGCGCTCCATCACGGTGTCTTTCTTCAATTGGTAAAAGACATTGGCGAAGACAAGCAGCGGCTGCGCCGTGCTCATAATCGGGCAATTGGCCACCCAAACATTGCCGTTCTTCTTTGCCTCGGCATCGCGCCAGAATCGCATGACATGGTTCGGATCGATCGAATAGTAGATATCCACTTTCTCGACCTCGTCGGGCCGGTCGGTTTTGACCGTGACTTGGGGCACCCCGTCCGCCGTCTTCAGGTTCACGGTTAATTCCGGGGTCTCCGGGAAAGCAAAAGTCCCCTTCAGATAATGATCAAACCACAGGGTCCTGCACACTTCGGCTTCAGGAAGGCTCCGGTGGGTAAAGTGGGGAACCAGTGTGTAAGCAACATTCTTGCTGCCAATTTTCTTCCAGTTCTCCGTCATCGCATCAAAAGGACCGGCATGGTCGTTGGACGCGGAAAGGAAAAGGATCGGGCAGGTCACGCGCGGAATGTGGGCTTCCTCCCAGATCGTTGTCGTCGTGATGTCGTTTGGACGAGGCTTCACGACGGCTTCGGGCAAGTCCACCAACTTTCCGGCGATGGTCCCGGTGCCGCCACAGGAGGGAATCGCCGCCTTCACGCGTTTGTCGCTGCCTGCGACATTGACGGTGATTTTTCCGCCCATCGAATGGCCGTTCACGCCCAACTTGGCGGGATCCACCTCGGGTTGTTGCTCCAGAAATGTGAGCGCCCGCCGCGCGGCGAGGACCAGAAGGAACCAGTTGTTGTTCCTTGGCGACTCGACGGCATCCAGCGTTTTGTCGTCAGGTTTCGCACTGCCACTCGTGTCATAATGCGTGTTGTGCTTCTGGGTGGGATCGATCGCGCCCCAGTCGGTATTGGCGTCGCCCGGCTGCATTTTATCCATTGGGTTGCCAAGCCAGTTGATCGAGAGGCCTGCGTAACCATTGTCCGTCGCTTTTCGGAAAAGCATAGAAGCCGGCCAACCTGGATTTTTTCCCTTTGAATGTGCCAACCGTGAAAACCACATGGCGAATGGTGATGTCCCCCTGTTTCCACTCCCTCACGACCTCGGTCTCGAGGGGTTCCTTGCTCGGATCGTAATTGCCCCAAAGCTCATCCACATTCGTCGGAATTTTCCCGTCCACCAAGGGCGGCAGGGAATCCTGGCTCGGCTCTTGAGCCCATGCGCTTGGTGAAAGCACCGCGACCATCGTCGCCGACGCCAGGATATTTCTTATTTTTTTCATGTTCATTGATTCACCGCCTTGCGCTCATTCCGATCCGCTTTGACCTCCGAGCAGGAGGGGTCCACATAAATCTTCAGAGGGTAAGGGGCAGATTGATTGCCTTCAATGACCAGACCCTTCACGGCTGTTCTGACGAAAATGCCATTGTTTTCAAAGGTGTTAAACTTGTTGTTGATTATCCGGATATTTTCATGCACGGGCTCTTCCGGCTTGGGCGAATGGACCGAGGAACCGATCTCGATTCCGCAGTCGATGAAGAGATTCCCCTCGATCAGCATGTCGCGAATGGGTGACGACTCCAGCCAGCCCTTCGCATCGCCTTCCACCCTGATCCCCCACTCTCTGCAGCGTTCGAATGTGTTGTTTTCCACAATCACCTTGCCACGGGTGGCCACCAGAAATCCACGCACCGGATCCACGCTGATGTGGTTATTTCGCGCGGTGAGGTTTGGATTCCAAGTGATGTTGTCCATGACATCGCCCTCTTTGAAAGTCGGCATGGGGCCCTCGAATGTGATCAGCCAGTCCTTGTCGTTGACCCTTTCCACTTGGCTGACCCGCCCGCGTGGATTGCCCGGGTATTCACGCAGGGTGTCGGTGTTCATGATCGCGATTTCGTCCCCAGCCGCCGCCGGGGCAAAGCCGTAGGTCTGTCGATGACCATAGCGCACGAGCATCTGCCGCTCACCGCCCTTTTCGACCACGCAAAGATAGGTGCCGTGACAATTCAGCGCATCGTCCTGCATGCCGGACAACCGGCAGGAATCCACGAGGATCTCACCCTTGCAGTTCGAGAACTGGAAAATGTCCGCCCACGCGGGACAGGTTCTTATCGAATTGGCGGGAGGAACCACATTCACCCGCTGAAAGATCATGGTATCGGTGAACTGGCTGACAAACCCCATGCACGGCAGCGCATTCACCTCGCAGTCGCGGAAGGTGATCCTCGCGCTGCGCGTGCTATGAATGCCAGCCATCACACGACTGCCATCGCGGAAATGATATTGGTAGCCACTCCTGAGGCCGCTGGTGCCATTGGGAAATTCGATCTTCACCTTGCGGTTTCCGAGATCCGTGGCCTTGGCTTCGATTTGCCCCTGAGGCATCCAGCCGCGCAATGGCCATTCGTGGATTCTGAGGCACTCACCGGTTCTCAAATCCACCTCCTGGGTCAACATTCCGCCGCCCCTCAACCAATCGCCCTGCCAGAGAAACTTGCCATTTTCGACCTGATAATCGGACCCCTCCGCGACTTCAAAGATTGCCGTCGAGCCCTTTGTCTCCAGCACTCGAAACTCCGACACCGCCGTGCGCTTCATGTCGAGCACCAGTCCAGTGTATTCGATGTCCTCGGCGTTCTCGTTGAGAATCTGCATCATTCTCCCATCGTAAAGCAGGGTCGTCTTGCCGGGCCCCTGCACTCGAAAATGCTTCACGCCGCTCATGATGATCCCGACGGGAATCGGTTCGGTGGAATCCATCGAATTCGAGATGAAGAGTTGCTTCCTCTGAACATTCTTGATGCCGAATATGTGAACTCCCGGAAGGAATTTGATCACGACGGGATTTGCCGCCGTTCCCTCTCCCGCAGGCATGAGGCTCTCCTCCTGAACTCCCGGAGAAATGAGCACCGTATCGCCCGGCGCCAGTTTCACGGCATTCAAACGACCAAAGGTTTTCCAAGGTTTTCCCGCCGGGTTGGCATCGTCTCCATTCACCGGATCCACCAAATAGGTCGCCTTCACCAGCGGCTTGCCGGTATTCACGGCGGTGGCTTGCAGGGCTACGGCACTAAGGAAAATCAGAGCCGCAGTGAGGATGTTGAGTGTATTTTTTATAATGGGGTGGTTTGTCATTTCAAAACCTCGGAGTTCATCGTTTTGACTTCCCCGTTCACCCGCACTTTCACTTCGCGTGGTTTGGCGGAGGCGATGCGGTAGTTTGTCACCTTGCCGTCCTTCCACTCGATATCCACGGTGAAGCCACCTCGTGCGCAAAGGCCGGTGACTTTGCCCTGCGGCCAGGCTTTGGGCAGAGCGGGCAGGAGTTGGATTTCTCCAGCCTGGCTTTGCAGAAGCATTTCGCTGACGCCGGCAGCGTAGCCGAAGTTGGCGTCGATCTGGAATGGCGGATGGGTGGCGAAGAGATTTGGATAGAACGATGACTTGATCATGCCGCTCAGAATCTTGTGGGCCCGGTCGCCATCCTGCAGGCGTGCCCAGACGCAGATTTTCCAAGCGCGACTCCAACCGGTCGATCCATCGCCACGGGCGTTCATCGAGACTTTGGCGGCTTCGGCCAGCTCCGGAGTGGTGGTTGGCGATATCTGGCGTCCGGGATGAACGGCGATCATGTGCGAGAAGTGCCGATGCTGATCCTTGGGGTCGTCGATATCTTCGGCCCATTCCTGGAGTTGGCCCCATTTGCCGATTTTGGGTTCCAGCAAGCGGGAGCGCATCTCTTCGACCTTGGCGCGATAAGCCTCATCGACACCGAGGTCCTTCGAGGACTCGATGAAGTTGGTGAAAAGATCATAGACCAGTTGCTGGTCGTAGGAATTCCCTGCGGCGACCGGGCCGTGCTCCGGCGACATGCTCGGTGGGGTCACCAATTTGCCGTTGGGGCCCTCCTTGAGGGAATCCTGCCAGAATTCGCAGAGTTCCTTGAAGACGGGGTAGGCGCGGGTCCGGAGAAATTCCTTGTCGCCGGTGAAGGCGTAGTGGTCCCAAAGGTTTTGAGAGAGCCACGCGGCGTCGCCTCTGCTCCAAGGGCAGGTGGCGCCGCCAAAGATGCCGTTTTCCCAGCGGGTCGCCCAACCGCGCACCTTCAAATCTTTTTTTGTCTCTTCGCGCCGGACAGGGATCACGGAATTCAGCCATTCGGAGTAAGGCAGGAAGCACTCGCCAAGATTGGCGGCGTCCACGAACCAGTAGTTCATCTGCAGGTTGATATTCGCGTGGTAGTCGCATCGCCACGGTGGGTTGTTGCTCTCGTTCCAGAGGCCTTGCAGGTTCGCGGGCAGATCGCCGGGACGCGAGCAGGCGATCATGAGGTAGCGGGCATACTGGAAGAGGAGAGCTTCCAGTTCCGGATCCTCCACGCCTTGGAGCGAGGGGTCATCAGCGTGGCCATCATACATGGAGCCCTTGCCCTCGACTCTTTCCCCTCCCCGGTAGGCGACCAGTCGGCGGTCGGTGGGCAGTTTGGCAATCTCCGGCGCCGTCTTGCCAAGGTTCACTGCGACGCGACCGAAGAGCGATTCGTGATCACGGACATGGGCGGCGAGAAGTTCCGCGTAGGGCGTCGCGGCAGCCTTCGCGAGACTCGCAGTGATGGCCGCGTGCGGATGCTCGCCTCGCCACTTTTTGTCCCGCTGGTTGATGTAATCCGTGCCGCCATCGAGATAGATCGTGAGGGTGTTCACATCCTTGAACAGCAGCTTGCCATCCTTGACCTCGAGCGTGCCGCCTTCATGGCGAACGAGCGCACGCCCCTCGTAGTCGAGGGCGATCCCATATTCGGAACGGTTTCTCGAAAGAGAGTGGACATAGCCAGCCAGGCTTCCCTTGATCGTCACCCCCTCCGCATCCGCTGTGTCTGTGCCCTTGTGGGCGTTCGCAAGGGAAACGGCGCCACTCAGCGCGCCGGGCTTGTCCGCCGTCATGCGGAAGACCATCACCCCAGCCGGGTGGCTGGCGAAATACTCGCGCCGGAAGTTCACGCCATCCTTGGCATAGGAAATCGTGTGCACCGCGTTCGCTATATCGAGCTCGCGCCTGTAGGCGGTCACCGCACCCTTAGTGTCAAAGTCGATGAACAAGTCGCCAAAAGCCTGGTA
>RFZT01000590.1 GCA_009920585.1 bacterium | reverse complement strand
ATGACGTCATTCTCGGTGAGAAAGCGGCCTATCTTAACAAAGAGTTCTTCTGGATTCGCGCCGGATTTTACTTCTTTTTCTTCACGGTGGCATCGCTTTGGCTTCGTGGTAATTCGATCAAGCAAGATGCCGAAGGCGCTGCCAAGTTCACGATTTGGAATCGGAAGATCACCTTTGCATCTCTCCCATTCTTTGCTGTGTGCCTCACCTTTGCCGCAATCGATTGGTTGATGGGCCTCGACTACCACTGGTTTTCGACCATGTGGGGTGTTTATATTTTTGCCGGTACCGCTCTCAGCAGCCTCTGCGTGATCGTTCTCATTATTACGGCACTCAGAAACGTCGGATATTTCCAGAATGTGATCTCGATGGAGCATTACCACATCATGGGTAAGTTGATGTTGGCATTCACGATCTTCTGGGCCTACATCGGCTTCAGCCAATACATGCTCATCTGGTATGCGAACATCCCAGAGGAAACCATCTACTTCCTCCGCCGCAATACAGAAACATGGCAACTCATGAGCACAGCGATGGTGGTGGGTCACTTCTTTGTGCCTTTCGCACTCCTGCTATTCAATTTTGGTAAAAAACGCCCTGGATTCCTCTGCGCAATGGCTCTCTGGATTCTCACGATGCACATGCTGGATATGTACATCATCGTTCTTCCCGCCTTGCATAAGACCGGCGTTCACATCCATTGGCTTGATATCGCTTGTATCCTCGCCATCGGATGCACACTAGCTGCCGTCTTCCTCAAACGACTCGGATCCGCGCCACTTTGGCCGCTTCGCGACCCGCGCCTAGCTAAATCAATCGCACTTAAGAACTGATGCAACCCGCCACTTCCAACCAAGCCGCGAGCAAAAAACCAGTATTCTGGATTTTCATCCTCGCCCTCATCGGTCTCACACTTTTCATTGGTATTACCAATTACCTTCGCGGTGACGGTTCAACAGACCTTTATCCTGAAGACGCAGGCCGCGACGAAGTGCGTGTGAAAAATCTCGCAGATCTTCG
>RFZT01000589.1 GCA_009920585.1 bacterium | reverse complement strand
ACAACAAACGCACGATGGATGAATATGTGGAACAGGTCGCCGTCCCGCAGGTGCGCGAGCTTCTCACCAACTACGGCGACGCCCCGGTGATTCTGTGGTGGGACACCCCCGCAGCCATGAACGAGGAGCGCGCCGCGAAGATCATCGAGCCGCTCAAGCTCAAGCCCGGCATCATCCACAACAACCGCCTCCTCAAGGTCGCTCCCTGCGGCGTCGTGGACATGGAGGCCCTCAAATCCGGCAAGCGTGAGCCCTACGCGGGCGACACGGAGACTCCCGAGCAGCACATCCCTGCCACCGGCCTCGGCGACCATGATTGGGAAGCCTGCATGACGATCAACCACACCTGGGGCTACAAGAGCGACGACCACGAGTGGAAATCCACCAAGATCCTCCTTCAAAACCTCATCGACATCGCCAGCAAGGGCGGCAACTACCTCCTGAATGTCGGCCCGACCGGCGAAGGTCTCATTCCTCAACCCAGCGTCGAGCGTTTGGAGGAAATCGGAAAATGGATGGATGACAACGGCGAGTCGATCTACGGTACCGGCGCCAGTCCGTTTCCGAAGCTTCCATGGGGCCGCTGCACCACGAAGAAGAGCAAAGGTGGCACCACGCTCTATCTCCATGTCTTCGAATGGCCCTCCGAAGGCAAGCTCCTACTCCCCGGCCTCGAAAGCAAAGTGAAATCCGCCCAAATGCTCGTCGGCGGAGCGAAGTTGAAATTCGAAAAAACCGAGAACGGCGTGGTACTCAACCTTCCTGAAAATGCTCCCGATGCCAACGCCTCGGTGATCAAAATGGAAATCACCGGTAAGCCGAAGGTCGTCCAGCTGTTCATCAAGCCCGCCGCCGATGGCTCGATCGTACTGCCCGCCGCGCTCGTCGATTTCGGCATCCCGGAAAAAGGCTCCGCGCCCAGCCTCCAACTCAGCAAAGAGGGCCCCGAAATCAGCTCTTGGAACAACCCCGTGGCCCCCGTGAGCTGGTCCTTCAGCGGACTCAAGCCCGGCAATTACGA
>RFZT01000588.1 GCA_009920585.1 bacterium | reverse complement strand
CGAGGCAGCGAATAGCCGGATCATCGATGTGGACGTGGCTTCTGAAAGCACACAGCTCGCAAGGTTCAATATCCTGCAACAATCTGGAACAGCGATGCTGGCCCAAGCGAACCAATCAACGCAGTCGATCCTGAGGCTCTTGCAATAAAACTTAAATGAGGAGGGGGCGAGAGCCCTCTCCTTAAAGAGTGAGGTCAAACACTCCCCCAAAAGTGGCCCGAAGGCGGCACGGAAGCCGCAAAACAAATTAGAACAAAGGATATGTCATTAGTCATCAACACTAACTCGGCTGCAACGGCAGCCTCGTATAATCTTAGCAACACGAATGTCAACCTGCAGAGAAGCCTGAATCGGCTTTCGAGTGGGCTTCGTATCAATTCCTCTTTCGATGACGCCGGCGGACTGGCCGTGTCGATGAAAATGAGCGCAGCGATCCGTCGCACGGATGCGGCGACAACGAACGTGGCAAATTCGCTTGCCTACCTTCAGACGCAAGACGGAGTTCTCAAGAGCGCGGACAAAGTGCTATCGCGCATGTCGGAGCTTTCGACATTGGCGCTCGATGTCACAAAGACAACGACGGACATGGCGCTTTATCAGAAGGAATTCAACGTTCTTCGCTCGGAGCTTACGGCCATGACGAGTGAGAAGTTCAATGGAATCAGTCTTTTTGTTAGCGGGGGAGGCACGCTGAAAGTTTACACCTCTGAAGATGGAAGCAGCCAAAGCGCTGGCATTACGCAAACCGACCTAGCCACCATCAATACGACCTACGCTGCGAGCGACATCAGCAGCGTGACTGGAGCTGCAGCAGCAGTGACGGTGATTACAGCAGCAATTGAAAGTTTGGCTAATGTTCGTGCGCAGAACGGAGCGGAGCAAAGCCGACTCTCGTATGCCGAGGACATGCTCAAGGTGAACAAGACGAATCTCGAGGCAGCGAATAGCCGGATCATCGATGTGGACGTGGCTTCTGAAAGCACACAGCTCGCAAGGTTCAATATCCTGCAACAATCTGGAACAGCGATGCT
>RFZT01000587.1 GCA_009920585.1 bacterium | reverse complement strand
GCGGTTTGGCGGTCTCCATGAAGATGAGCGCATCCATCCGTCGCACAGATGCGGCCTCAGCCAACGTGGGCAACTCGATCTCATTTTTGCAAACCCAAGATGGCGTTATGAAAACAGCGGACAAGATTTTGAGCCGCATGTCGGAACTTTCGACATTGTCATTGGATGTGACGAAAACCACAAACGACCTGAGCCTCTATCACAAGGAGTTTGATGTATTAAGGAGCCAGTTGACCGCCATGGAGAGCGAAGTGTTCAATGGGATATCATTGTTTGGAGCTGGTGAGGGAGCGCTGACGGTAATGACTTCCCAAGATGGGACAACGCAGAGCGTGGATATCTCGCAAACGGATCTCAACACAATAAATACGACATTCAGCGCGAGCAACATCAGCAGCTACACAGGTGCCAAGGCGGCCGTGACAACCATTACGGCAGCGATCGAAAGCCTGGCTTCTCTTCGTGCACAGAACGGAGCGGAACAAAGCCGTCTTACCTATGCGTTGGACATGCTGAAAGTGAATAAAACGAACCTGGAAGCGGCCAACAGCCGGATCCTGGACGTGGATGTGGCCGAGGAAAGCACACAGCTTGCCCGCTATAACATTCTGCAACAGAGCGGAACAGCGATGCTGGCCCAGGCTAATCAAGCCTCTCAATCGATTCTTCGCCTCTTGCAATAAAAAAATCAAAAGATCGAAGCGGAGGCAATAGCCTCCGCTTTGAATGAGTGAGGTCAAGCACTCCCCCAAAGTGGCCCGAAGGCAGAACGGAATCTGCAAAATTATTAGAAACAAAGGATATGTCATTAGTCATCAATACAAATAGTGCGGCAACATCGGCCGCTTACAACCTCAATAACACCGGGGTAAACTTGCAACGCAGCTTAAACCGGCTCTCAAGCGGATACCGGATCAATTCTTCATTTGACGATGCCGGCGGTTTGGCGGTCTCCATGAAGATGAGCGCATCCATCCGTCGCACAGATGCGGCCTCAGCCAACGTGGGCAACTCGATCTCATTTTTGCAAACCCAAG
>RFZT01000586.1 GCA_009920585.1 bacterium | reverse complement strand
CTTTGTATGTCTCTGCAGTCATTCTTTTCCTCCTATCGACGCTTGCGATCCCATCGGGATGCTCCCCGTATGGGGCAGGCGTTCGTGTATGAGGTTACTCGCCAACACGCTCATTTGAGCGTATCTAGGCACCTTTATTTAGAAGTTTTTTAAGGGCTTCTGGGGCGGCGAGCGCGTTTTCAGCCGCCTCATACCCCGCTAAATAGGCCTCAGCCTGATCCTCCTGAGGGAATCGGGCCAGCATCGCCTTGAACTCGGGGCCGTGATCGAAGATATCTAGGTGGATCGCCTCGTGGAAGAGGACGTAATCAAGAACGTAATCGGGTGCGCCTTTGAGGCGGTCAGAGATCCGAATCGAGCGATCGATCCCGGTGCAGGAGCCCCAGCGCTCGCGCATCGCACGCCAATTCACTGAGGCTGGGCGTGAGGTGATCTCAGGTGCGAACTCTGAAAGCAGCTCCCCGATGCGGGTTTGAAGGCTCTCCTCGCTCATGGTGGCCGCTGCCTCCTGTGCGCGGATCTTTGCAACCATTTCGGGAACCATCGCCCGTTCATCAGCCTTGCTCATTCGAGCAGGAATCGAGACAACGATCCGTCCGCCTTGGCGATAGGCGGAGATATTTTTCTTGCGACGGGTAGATCTAATGACGATGATCTCGCCCTCTGAGATTCCAGGAAGTGTTTCCTCCTCAAGAGTCGGCTCAAAATGATTCAGCTGCTCATGGGAGTTCTCGTAGTCGGTCATCTCAAACTCTCCATTTCTATTGTCTCTGCTCTAACCAAAAACCGAACCGACCATCCCAGCTGACACGATCGCCACATTGGAACTTACTGAACTTAGAAAATAGTAGGACATCTCTCAACCAAACCTTGAGAGATTTACCAATTGCCGGCGCGAGTTCTTTGGAAAATTAATCTCCTTTATCTAATAAAAACCGGCTTTGTCAACGCGCTTCTCATTTGATAATCGGCTCAGAAACACTTACTTTACGACTACGAACTCCTCGGATAACAGTTCTACGTCAGCAAGGGGAAGGCTGACATAGAGC
>RFZT01000585.1 GCA_009920585.1 bacterium | reverse complement strand
AGCCAAGTCAACTGGTACACCAAAAAGTACATGCAGCCGCAGTGGCATGCCAATACACACCATGTTTTGCTAGCGCAATTTGTGGCCGATTATTTGATGCAATCGCGGCAGATACCTTTGTTTTAGCTTCAGCGCGCACTCCGTGTTGTGCAGTAAGATATTTTCGGACTTGGCCTGATGTATCGGTCGAGCCGCTTTGTTCGGGAAACCGGTGTCGATGTTCATTCTGGAGATAGGTGGGTCGTCATGAGTAAGCGATTTTTAAGGTGGGTCGGAACATGGATCGAGGAAAACATCCCTCCCGGTGCCAATCCCGACATAGAGAGCCACGAAGTAAAGGCAAAGCGGCTGACGGAAAAACTGTTCGCTGATGCGGTGGCTGCCGGCTTCACGGCCTTCGAGACCGAGGAGGAGCGGGAGCGCGTTCCGCCCCTGGTAATGGCCGCTGTCGCGGACAGCACCGACTTTGACATCGATGTCTATCGCCTTAAGTCGGAACTTGCAAGTGAGAATGAAGACGGCGACTGAGCTGCCAATAGGCGGTAAAAACCCTACATTCCATTGAAAGAAGTGGGTTCACTGAACGTGATTTGGTCGGGGTGAGAAGATTCAAACCTTCGACCTCCACACCCCGAATGTTTTGAGATTCAGAGTCTAGCAAACGCCCCCGGCGCTGCTTGCGCCTGCCTTTCACACCGCTGACGCAAGGCAGCGGCAAAAAACCTATCGGGGTGCTTCTGGCGATCGACGCCTCGGACTACGCCCGGTTGTCAACCTTATTGCCTTTGTCGGCGTGGGCCGGGGTTGGCGATACAGACTGGACGCCGGCTACAGGCTTGGCTTGCTTCGTTTCTTGCGCCGCATGCTTTTCGGGCGCGGCATCTGCTTGGCGAACGGGAGTCGATTTGGGGGCGGAAACGCGAGCGGGGGGTGTGGCTGTGATGCTGGACATTTTCAAATCCTAGTAGTTGAACTCTGTATATCGGCACGAATCCGAAGAACTTGAGCAACTTCAATGAGAAGCCCCATCTGAACCAGCCGCCCCCGCA
>RFZT01000584.1 GCA_009920585.1 bacterium | reverse complement strand
GTAATCTTCGCGAACCGTGCCCCACTGGCGATCGCTCAAATACGGTCCCCAGAGATGCCAATCCTCCTTGTTGGCGTCGCGGGCTTCGATGCGGAGGGATTCTTTGTCTTTAGGCATGGTTCGGTGATGGGTGATTTGTGGCGCGAAGTCAATCGCGGCGGGAGAACAATCTCACGATAAAAATCCAACCCACTCGAGTTCGCGATTTTTTGCCGATTTTCAAAAACCTTTTGCTGAGAAGCCCCGATGACGAAAACTCACCAGAGGACGGCGCAACCATACTTTGCAAAAGGTTCGTCCGGGGAAAGCAGTCGCAAATCGCGATGCAAAGCTTCGGCGGCAATCACCCGGTCAAAGGGATCTTTGTGGATCGGCGGCAGGCTTCCCGAGCGATAAAGCACTACTCTTTGAAGTGGCAGAACCTCGATATCCTGCATCCGCAACTGCTCCTCGATCCAAACCTCCGGCTGCGATGGCAAAGGCAGCTTGCCCGTGTGGTGCTTGAGCGTGATCTCCCACACCGAGGCCAGGCTCAACACCCGATCATTAGCTGGGCCATCCAGAGCCTCGACCGCCCTCGCCCCCAACAACTCGGGCGCGCTCGTTAACCAAATGAAGGCACACGTATCCAGCAGCAGCGTCATTCCAGACCCCACTCTTTGAGTTCCCCGGCCCCAAAAGGCGCAAAGGCATTGGGCGGAATTTCAAATCGCGGCGAAGTAGGCACCCCGACTTTCGGGCGTTTGGGTTTGGCGGAGTCGGTAGGAACAATCCGGGCGATCGCTTGCTTGCCTCGGCACACCACCACCTCTTCACCCTGCTCCACTCGTTGCAGAATTCGCGAAAGATGGGTCTTGGCTTGGTAAATCGTCACGGTCATAGCCGTAGTGTTAGTCAACTTCTGACCAAGTCAATGGGAGATTCCTCCGCCATGCCGGATTTCGCAAGCTCCCCAAGACAAAGCCTACCAAGAGCTCGTAGGAAAATTACGAAACTGCGAAGAGGTTAATCCCACGTTATTGAGAGACTTGGATTTGGAAGGAGGCGGGT
>RFZT01000583.1 GCA_009920585.1 bacterium | reverse complement strand
ACTGCCAAGTGCCCTCCTTCCAGTGCCAATTTCTACGTGGCCAGTTGCCATCCTCCCACTGCCATTCTCTCTGCTGCCAGACGCCATCTTCGCATCCTGTGGCGTCTTCAGTTTGTTTGCTTTCAGCGGGGGCTTGAGACTCGGGCTCGCGATGTTGCCACCGCCGCCGTACCGGCTCGGAGATAGGGCCTTCATGTCGAAGAGACGAATCGCCCGCCATCCGAAGCTCATTGGAGGTCATCTCTTTGGTCTTCAAAGCAAAATCTCGCACCCTCTCAGCTTCCTGGTCGAGCAGGTCTTCTTCGGGTATCGGACACTGCGGAGATTGTAACTGGCCATGTGAGGGGTCACTGCCTATGGGGATGTTCGGGCTAGGCAGAACTTGGAGCCTGGTCACATGTTGCTGCACTAAGCTGGCCAGCACCATTCTGGCCGAGGCCGACATGTCCCCAAAACTCCAGAGCCTCGTCGGGCACCTGGCGTGACCCGTTTTACCGCACCAGGCAAAGAACCTCTTTGAGGTGCTCTCAATGAGCCAGATCATGTGCTTGACCACGCAGGCCAACATCTCGTCGGACACGCACGAGATGCTAATTTGAGGGGGGATTTCGGATGCTTCCAGGCCGGTGGACGTCTCGGAGTGCAAGGTGCCTCGACCTCGAACACGGATTTTCGTCGCAGGGGTTCTGGGATCTGGGCCCGCATTTTCCCGGGCCACTTGGGCCATGAACCGGTGCTCATTGGTGATGAGCTTGCTGTAAAACCCAAACGAGATGGCCAGTGCATCTTCCGTAAGCAGCAGATTGCAAAACTCGCGGTGCTTGGCTGGCTTGTCGGCACCCTTGTCGGGGCGCAGAAAAACTCGCACAGCCCTGGCATGCTCCCGAGCGAGGGTGGTAGTCTCCTGATCAAAGACGGATAATTGCGAGAGCTGCGGCATGAGGAAGCGGTAAACCAAAGCGCTGCCCCGCAACTACAGAGGAGCAGAGGCAACCGCAAATGAGAGCTCGAGCCCGCTGAATGGTCGCTAAATGATGTCTTCTCTGTTGT
>RFZT01000582.1 GCA_009920585.1 bacterium | reverse complement strand
ATCGCGATGGCCTACCTTCCGCCGGCTTATTCTGATATCGGTCAAGAAGTGGAAATCGAAGTGCGCGATCGTCGATTCCGCGCTGTCATTGTCAAAAAACCCTTTTACAAAAAACAACCATGAACATCCCTGAAAACCTGCGCTACGCCGCTTCCCACGAATGGATTCTCGTTGAAGGCGACACCGGAACAGTCGGCATCACCGACCACGCCCAAGCGGAACTCACCGACATCGTTTTTGCCGAGCCTCCCGCAATTGGAAAAACCGTGAAAGCCGGCGAAGTGGCCGCCGTTGTTGAATCTGTCAAAGCCGCCAGCGATATTTATTCGCCCGTAACCGGCGAGGTGATCGAGCGCAACGAAGCGATCGAAGCCGATCCCGCCTTGCTGAACACTGATCCCTTTGGCCAAGGGTGGATCTACAAAATCCGCCTCTCTGATCCCGCTGAACTCGCCGCCTTGAATGATGCAGCAGGTTACCGCGCTCAGATCGGAGGGTAAGACTCCAAGGCAGTTTACTTTTGGCTTTTTGGAGAGGGGTACATGCGTCTCGCATGTGTTCGTCGGTGAACTCCTACATTCCAATGGGCAGGGTGCGAGCAAGTGGACCAAGTCTCCACACGGCCGAGACGGCCATGTCCCCTTACTTTTGCGCTGCAAAGTCTAATTTCAAAGAGACAATGGTATAACCCTCTGTGCTCTCTGTGTCCTTTGATTCACTTCGTTCACTCCTTCGGAGTTGCCTTCGGCAATCTATCTCCCTTTGGTCGATTGTGGTCAATTCTGCTGAAATCGCTCCTAGGGGCGCCGGGCCTTGCCTTGTTCGCTTTTGAATTTGGCCAGCGCCTCGTGAAAGTTTGTGTTCGCGATGGGAATGGATGACTTCGAATTGCCGAGATTGATCACGAGGTTATCGCCCTCAATCCCGATCGGTGCGAACTTCCTGCCCGGAAGGAATTTTGCGTTGCCGATCTTCTTGCCGGCATTGGTCAGGTTGACGATGGTTTCTTTGGTCAAGGTGATTTCCGGTGGAAATGCGATGATTGGTGAT
>RFZT01000581.1 GCA_009920585.1 bacterium | reverse complement strand
TGAAGAAAAACGGCATGTCCACCAAAGACGTCAAGATCGTGAACCTTGAGCCCCAAGCTGCGGCCAATGCCATGATTGCGGGCAATGCAGGCCTTGATGCCGCCTTGACTTATGAGCCTTACCTCAGCGCTGTTCGTGCCAAACCAGAAGCTGGCAAGATCATCGCCACAACACTCGACTATCCAATGATCATGGACACATTCGGTTGTGTTCCTAAATTCTTGGCTGACAATCCAAAGGCAGCAAAAGCCATTGCAGACAGCTACTTCGAAGCCGTAGAAATGATCAGCAAAGAACCCAAGAAAAGTTTTGAGATCATGGGTGCTGATGTCAAACAATCAGGCGAGGCTTTCGAAGCCAGCCAAAAATATTTGCGCTGGCAAGATCGTGCAGCCAACCTGAAGTTCTTCAGTGACAAACCCATCTTCAAAAATGTTATGTCTATTTTCATAAATATTTCTACTATATCGTTTTATTTTTGCATGTATTAAATAATCGTTTATTTTACTCTCCAATTTACTTGGATTATTGGCATATTTCTTTCTTAAATCTTCTAATTCTATTTTTTCAAAAACATTTAAAATGGATTCAGGCATTGTTGTAATTAAATAGAATTTTTTAAAAAATTTAATAAATCTTTTTCCTTCTTTGTCATTTCTCAACGAAAAAAATGGGTTTTGTATATCATATTGTTTTTTTGCTAAATTTATTATATTTCGGTAATCAATATTACTTTTTGATGTGTGGTTTTTTGTTTCTATAACCGTAATCTGATTATTGCCCTTGAATGAACCAGTATTATCCGTAAAATCATACAAATGGTCATAAAATGGTGTGTATATTTGATTATGTTTTTGGGTGTAAAAAAAATACCATTATCTTTTTTCTCTTTCATATCAAGTTTTTTTGTAATTTCAACTGACAAATCACTAAATTGTGTATTTGATAAACTACCCTCTTTGGCAATTTGTGTTTCGTTTATTTTTTTTAGACATTTTTCTAAATGTCGTTCAAAGGCATTTTTTATTTTGTATTTTTTTTCACAAACAGT
>RFZT01000059.1 GCA_009920585.1 bacterium | reverse complement strand
GGGGGTTTAAGGGGATAAGGAGGGTTTGGGCCCTCCCGGACGTGGCCTTTTTGAAACCCGTCCATTAACTACTGAGCATACGCTTGGGGTTGTACGATTTGGCTTCTGGAGAGTCAAAGCACTTTTCAGACGCTCTGTACACGTACTTGCAGAGCCGCATGTTCTACGTCCGCTGGTACGAGCACTTCTGCAGCCAGAGCCCAGAGTTCCGTCAACTGCAAGACTTGCTGAAAACTGGGTACAAGCTGCAGATCGTGGGGTACGATGCCTTCGGCGTGCCCATAAACGCGCAGACCATGGAGGCCGCTTACAAAGAGGCCTTTCGGGCATGAAGCTGTACTTTGCTGCTTGCTGCTGGGCCTCAAGCCCTGGCAAAGAGACGCGCGGCTTGGGATCTATGGGGGAATGTTTCCTGATTTTTTGAGGGAGGTGCCTGATGCGCGAGGATGAGGCGGTTGGCGCATAAAAAAAAGCCAGAATGACAAAAGTCTCGGCAACCACAAAGATGATCCACGAAAAAAAGAGACATTAAAATCTTGGCATTTGCGAGAGTAGCTTGTCGTCGCCGATGCATCGCAAGTTCATCTCTGCTTCTTGTTTGATAACGCAACGCATTTGAGAGAGGTCAAAGAATAGGTCACACCATGATCATCGAAAATTTTGCAGCTGTTTGCGCCGGCCCCAGCTTCTTGTGCCCCCAGTCCCTTGCTACCGCGGCCAGCATGCCGGCAACGTATGATCTCACTTCTTACCTGCAGGAGCAGATGCAGAATCCCCAAGTCGCTGCTGCGGTCGAACGCGGCGACGCATATCCCCATCAGAAATTTGCGGCTGACTTCCTGTCGAGGATGCTGCCATTGGGAGGCGACCCTCACCTCGTGCAGTTCGACTGCGGGACTGGCAAGACAGGCGTGGTGTCCCTGCTTTGCCAGAACATGCTGCCTCACAAGAAGGTGGCTCTGGTCACGGTCGGCCAGCTGGTATTTCAAACTGGGAGTTTGGTCGCACAGACCTTTGCTCGACAGCGCGCCTGCCAGGGAAAAACCCCGGTCGCTCCTGCCAAAAGCTGCCGGACGTTTTTGGTCAAGGGGGAGATGTTTGACGTGGCTTTGGGCATGTACGGCGACCCCTCAGCACCTGAAGCAGGACCTTCCGGAGCGGCAGGATCGCGAGACGTCGCGGCTCTGCCGTCGGAACACGAGGCTGCCGAGGAGATCGGAGAGGCGGGGGAAGTGCCACGCCCCCCGCCGCGCAAGAAACGGCGGGGGTCAGACAAGAGGGAGGGCACTCCGAAGCAAGGCAGTCTTGCTTGGCTAAGGGGGATGGAGCGCGAGTACGGCGAAAGGCACGCAAGGCTGCTGTGCGTGGTGAATCATGGCCTGCAAGGCGTCGACAGGTTCCTGGAGGAGTTCGACGTGGTGATTTGCGACGAGGCGCATCTCTACGTCACTCTCATCAAGAGGTTGGCCCACAAGCCTGCTCTGCGCTTGGTGGCCTTGACGGCGACGCCCGGTGCGAATATGCGGAGCATTCCGTGGCACATCCTGAGCCTGAAGCTCAACCCAGCGGTGAAGAAACTTCTCGGCATTTCGAGGGTTGACATTGTTCCCAACAAGAAGGACCTTGCGGGAGATGAGTGCTTGCGGTATTGGAGGAGATTTGCGCATGAGGCCGAGCTCGCGCTGGAACGCTCCTTGGCAAGGGTGGGCCCGGGTGACGGCCACTACCATAATAACGTGTTGGCGACGGCCATTGCATTCGCGGCCGGGCGTCTGAAGATCGCTGAGCTCGCTGGAGACCACGTGTTTGACGGCGACGGAAGTGAGCTTCCAGGCCCGGAGATTGTCTCGCGGTGCTGCCGGCAAGAAACCGACGAGGAGGTCAAGGAACTTTACCGGCGTGTGTTCGCGAGGGAGACCAAGGCTTTCCAGGAGGCCGTGGGATCTCTGCTTGACGCCGGGCACCCCCTCATCGCTTGGGCCGTAGGAAGCCGAGGTACGAGGTACGAGACTGGGGAAGGGCCCAAGTTCCGGGATGCTCGCTCGATGAACAGAATCCTCGACGGCCGCTTTTACTCGCAGTTTGCCTCCTGTCACAAGAGAGCCGCGCAAGGCTGGAGGCAACGACACCTGGACCAGGTCGTCGAGGCTGTCTTGTTTTTGCGGCCGAGCTTGTTCCCGGTCATCGTGCGCGTCGACTCCTTGGGCGTCAAGCGAGTGGCTGCGCGCCTGCGGGAGGTCATGGATCCGAACGACTCGCTGACCGCGGTTTGCAACAGCCAGGGACAGTGGCGCTGCGAGAAGGTGCGCGACGTCGTGGCGGCGACCGAGCAGACGCTTAAGGAATTGGAAGCTCTGCGAACGTGGAGGATGATCCTGAGGCTATTGACGCTGAAGCCCAAGCGCGACCTTTTCAATCGGACGATGGAAGCTGCAGGAGGCACCGTCGGGGAGACCATCATGGCTTACATCAACCCACGCTTGACCAATCGAGATGTGGTGCTTACCGACGCATCCATGAGCGTGGGATTCAACATTCAGAACTCCTTCAGCTCCATCCTGTGCACGTCGCTCCCCGACAATGACGCGGACTTGATCCAGCAGATCGGAAGGATGCGGCGCATGCACGGCTGGCTGCCGATAACTTGCCGCATGCACTTCCGGGGCAACACCTACGAGGAGTTCGAGTTCGAAAAGAAGAAGCCGGGGTGGGAGGCGGCCGTCGTGTAGATGGCTCGACATTCGCGGGTGGCTTCTGAGAAAGGGTTGCGTTTTTAGGATGCTTCTCTGTTGCCGTTAGATCGCTTAAGTCCATCGAACTAGCAGAGCGTCTGAAAAGTCGACAGCGTTATTCACACTGATCTAGTGGCCTTTCCGTTTCATTTTGTGTCAATATCGCGTTCATTGGTTCTATCGACCTGGGGTTGTACAGAATGCGTATGGTGAAGTTTTCGGACTTTTCAGACGCTCTGTAGCCTGAGCTAGACCCGAAAGTTGGATCTATGAAAAAAAGACGACGATCATGTCAGGATGCATTCGCCACTTTTGCTGTTTGCGTTGGCAGTCTCCATCAACAGACATGCAACTGATAATCGCAGCATACACAGTGCGAGCGAAAATGATGGCGCACACCGAAGTTTGCATCTTGGCTCGAGCGCGATCCTGGGGTATTGAGGCCCGTCAAAGAGATGAGCGACGGCAACCAGCCGGCTGCTGGGAATCGTGGCGAGGAGAGCCCGACAGGAGGGCAAGCGGCTGCCTCGGAAAGGGAGGCAACGCAGCACAGGGAAAGCCTGATCAAGATGCTCGCGGAAAGCAGGGAGAAGAGGCGGAGAAAGCAGGGCGTCTGTCGGGTGGACAAGGGCGATGGCAAGCAGAAACTGGTTCAACAGATTTTGGAGGGTAGCGATGGCAAGCAGAAACTGGTTCAACAGATTTTGGAGGGTAATAGGGAGGTGCTCACGGCTTCGAAAGCAAATCTGGTTCAACAGTTTTTGGAGGGAAAAGCGGAGCTCCAGGCTGCAGAGGCAAAGCTGAAGAAAGCGGAGGCAAAACTGAAAGCAGCGGAAGCCAATTCGAGTCCTTGCAAGGGGAAGGATGGTTTCGCCATCGGGAAGATCAACGCTGCGTGGAAGGCTTGCGTGAGCGTGCTCTTCAAAGTGAAGCCTTTCAGGGAGTCGGTCTTGTCGCAGGCGTGGGATTCCCTGCCGACGCTGGCGGCCACGGAACTGGCGAACGTCTTCGAGGGCCCCGAGATGGGCGACGACGTCAAGCTTTGCCGCTTCTCCGAGGCCATGGGAACTTGCGCCCCAGGTGCAACGTGCTTCGACCTTTCTTCAATCTTCAGGGCTTCTGTGGCGATCATTCCAGGGTGGTCGTTGGGTGATGAACCTTCGCACCTTAATGAGGGTGTCCGAAAATTGTGGGTGTACCAGCACGTCCCCCCCTTCGCTACCTTCGTTGTGGTTTTCGTGTGGAAGGATGAATCTCGGCACCTGCCCAATAGGTTCCGAGACTTTGGAGTGGACTACGAGTGCAGCTGCCACCTGCAGTGCGCCAGTTCCCACGAGGATGGCGTCTCCCTGCTCCCGCAGGAAGAGATGTTCTGCAGGATCGGAGTGCATGACCTGCTCCTTTACACCGCGGTCGGGGAACGCTCCTTTGGCGACCCCGAGGTCCTGTCGCTGCGCTTCTTGAAGTGCCTTGCGTGCCCGGACGACTTGCCGACGCTGCTGTCCCAGTGTTTTGTCAGGGATCGCAACGACCGCAATCAGATCACTGCGAGGAGGGTCTTGGCCTTCTCCGCCTTGGTGGCGGAGTCGTCTCCTTGCGTGAGGAGCGTGCTCGCGAGGGAGGGCTGTTTGTTCGACGAGTGGCATCGGCTCGCTCCGGAAGAGCGCCTTCGTCGCCTGGCAGCGGTCGCTCAGGCCGTGATCGAGGCCTTCTTCAAGGACTTGATGAAGGTCGCTCGCGACGATCTCCTCATCCATCCCGAAGCGCACCTGACCAAGGCCCAGATCTTCCTGCTGGCCGCCTTGTTCGACTTCAACTCTGACTTGTTCGACTACACGGCCGTCAACGTCGGGTTTGACCGCTTCTTGCAGGACGCGCTCGAGGTTTTGGGAGCGTGGGTCTCCAAGGCCGCGCTGGTTCCCAACTCCATCCGGGAAGCCGCGCGAGCTCTTGAGCGAGCCACCAAGAAGCATTTCCGCGGCAAGGTGGGCAGTCTCCCCCTCATGCAGCTGCCCTCGACCGACGGATCGCACTGTGAGATTCCTGGCGGAGGCGGCTATTACTGGAACCTCAGGCCGGCGGTGCACGGCGGGAACGTCTTCGACCTGCATTTTCTCGAGGAGGACCCTTGGTCGTCCGTCGTCGCCTGCGAAGTGCACGACGACATTTTCGGGCGGCCGGGAGTGACTCTGACCTTCACCGTCTCTGACTCGCAGGCGGCTTCGATCCGGGGCTTCCAGAACGGTATGATGTCGTATGGGGTTCCAAAGTACCCGGAGAGAGGTGTGTCGACTTTGTTATGTTCTTTGGTGAAGATGGGCCCTGACGGGCGCCAGCAGGCGTCTCTGCTGTTGGCCCTGTGGAACGATGATCCGTATGACCGCTGCTCCGTGCGTCACCACACGCCTTCGCGCCGAGGAGGACGTCCAGAGGGAACCCGCCTGGTCCATGGCTGGGATGAGATTCGACCCTTGATCGAAAACGGCACCTTCAGCAATGCCGAGCTACGCGCCAAGGCCGTGGAGTGCGTGCGCGTGGAACGCCATGATATAACAAACCTCGTGGACAAGGCAACCGGGCGACCCGTCGAGGGCTTCTGGAATAGTCTCGAATTTGTGATGGAAATCCGTGAGCTAGAAGTTCGAGAGCCAGAGGTATCGGGGGCAGCGGTCCGGGATCCTGAAAACCGTGAGCCAGGAGTTCGAGAGCCAAAAGTCCGAGAGCTGGAAAATCACCCTCCCGCGCGGGGAGACTTGGAAAACTTCGCCGCATACCTCAAGGTGGCGAGTCTCTTAGATTCCGTCTTTGATCTCCACAGGATGGACAAGAACAAACCTTTGGAGGAAGGAATTTCGGCACAAAAGAAATGCCAGTGGAGGCTGGCCGAGGGACTGCGGCGCTACCGCGCCCGCCTGGGCGGTGCGAGGAGACGGCGGGTGCAGGTCTCGGAGCTCCTGGAGTGCCTGGTGGACAATGCAGAGAGCGGCGAGCCGAGGAGGAAGACGGGACGATTGCCTGTGAGGAAGTTCTGAGGGTCTGCCTCGGGTGCTTGGACGCAGTCTCCGAGCTCACGCTCTTCTGGCCGGTGCGAATGGTGGAATGCGAAGAAGGTTGGAACGCCCTGGAGACGGAGACGGACCTGCTGCTGCGCGGGCTCGAAGAGGCAGGCGAGGAACTCCTGAGCGAGCTCCGAAAAGTGGCGGAGGCCCTCGGAGTCGACTTCGACGCGGCGCTCGCGAGCTTGAAGGGGAAAGCCGCTGCCGTGCTGCAAGCCTGCGACGGCTGGGCGCACAAACGTCCCATGGCCGTGAAAGCCCATCGGCGCGCGATCGGCCGCTTGGCCGACCTGCCTCGGTCGTACGCAAACCTGCGCACGGCCTTCGTCGTGGAGCCGTACTCTCCGTTCCTGGACGGAGTCGTGCACGTCACCGCAGAAGCTCGAGCCGCCACGCCGCCTCCGCAGCCACAGCATCCCGTGCAGCTTCCCGACTTGGAGGCCATCATCAACGGCGAGAACGACACGGCGCGGCAGTCCAAGCTGCGGCGACCGCAGGCCGCGGCGCCTCAGCCCCCTGCGAGGGAGGCGGCTGCACGACCTGAGAATCCTCAGGATCCTGAAGAGGCTCCGAAGAGGACGCAGAAGCAGCGGCGTCAAGCCAGGGCCGCAGACCACGCGCTGAAGCGACAGCAAGAAAAACGAAGAGAAGAGGAGGCCACTCAGGCCTCTTACAGGCGGCGGATCGCCGTCGCCATGGAGAGCAAGGAGGACGACAGCGCCCATTTGCCAGGCTCGGAGCGGTCGGAGCAGCTCCTGCGACGGAAATTGCGGATGATCCGGCGCCAGGAGAGGCGCGCGGGCAGGACGACCGAGGCGATGACCCAGAAGCTCCCTGCCGGAACGGTGAATCAGATGCTCCTGGCGAACGGCATCGTCAGGATCGGAAAGTGAGCCTCGCGAAGAGTGCCTGAAGCGTCTTCAGCTGAAAAAAATCGCAAGTGTTGAGGCATGCCATGGTAGAGAATGCAGTTGAGATACACATGCCATCAGTAAGTACTCTGAAAATGCGAATGAAGTGATTTGTTGTGGAATGATCCCATCTCCGTTTTAGCTGCACACGCTTTTCTTGCTGCACGATTGTCTCTCTGTTTCTCGTTTGATTGTGTTGCATTCTTGTGTCACAAGATAACCCAGAAATAAATTTCCAGGCTCTAGTGTCCCCCATCATGTTCACAATCTTAGAAGTATGCAGCTACAACGTAGGCTTGAATGGCAATCAGAGGTTGAACGCAAAAGATGGCGTAGGTGAGCTCACCCGGTTTGGTAGGATCTTGCAGGATCTGGAAAACCTGGCAGAACTGGGCTTTGTCATCATCTTGCTCCAGGAATTGGGGCAGCACGGCGAGGGTCATGTAGATAACTGCGTGATCCAAGAGATAATGGCTGAGAAAATGTCAGACTTTCTTTACCACCAAAATGGGAACTATGGCTCTCTGGTGCGGAAGGATGTTCTCCGGTGCTCAGATCTCTCAGTGTCTGCAAGACATGTCTCGATTGACACAGGGCGTTATTGTCAGAGAGTGGAGCTATCACAGCAAGGGAGGCTATGGTGTCGGCTTGTCAACTTACATATTCAAGCTGGGCAAACGAAGACAACGCTTTCCCACCGGCGTGAACTGCTGCGGAGGGCCTCTCATGAGCTCGGGAGGGGTCCGGCAGGTGCCGTCTTGATTCTGGCTGGAGATTTCAACTTGAGATCAGACGCGGTACAAACCCATGTCTCCGATGGAAAAGCTGCAAGTCATGGGCCAGATCATGTCCTATGTTTTTCGAGCCACGCCTGTCAGCAGGTGACCTGCAATGTGGGGAAATCACACGATGGTGGATCTGATGCCCACGAGGTGGTGGCAATGAGAGTAGGGCACCCGGCGATGATTGGAAGCGTTTCAAGGCCCTGCGTGTGGTACAGGTACTGTCGTCTGCGCGCAACCTTCGAGGATGGCCCTCTGATACTACCGCGTGGGTCCGTCGTGCGAATCACAAGTGAGGACCTCAGAAAAAGCTACTCGTCAGGAAGCACAGGATGGGTTGAATGCACCATGGCATGTGGATCACCTGGCTACGTTCCTTTGGGGTGGCTTCAGCTCATCGACTACGAGGGCTTCTCCCGGTGATTTTGGCTGCTACTAACAGTCGGAGTCATTCAGCGATTAAGGTCATCTGAGTTACAAACAACCTTCAAACGAGGTCCTAGCCTTTCATCCATGACCTCCGGTTGAGATAATCTGATGACAGTCTTCCCCAGTTTGTTGGTAATTCTTTAGTTATTGGATACAAGCGCGTGCATCATTTTTGAATGTGCGCTCATTTCCAGTGTAGCCAGGAGCGTCATGTCTATTCACAGATTGAACTGCGTCGTCAGAATGTCGACGCT
Source organism: bacterium (assembly GCA_009920585.1). Lineage (GTDB taxonomy): Bacteria > Verrucomicrobiota > Verrucomicrobiia > Chthoniobacterales > Terrimicrobiaceae > UBA967. The sequence continues at coordinate 2,577 of RFZT01000059.1, read as the reverse complement.
ATACCATTTTAGGTTCGGGGCGATAGATGTTTTTCACATTCGAATGAACCACGATTTATAAGATGGCTTCTTATGAAAAAATACCTTGCTGCTTGGCTGTCTCAGCTGCGCGTCCCTGACTTCTCTTCAGTGTTTTGCTGCTGGTTGTCCCGTCACTGAGCATTTGACGTAGTTCCACAAACTTACAGCAGAGTGTGCCTCTTGGAATCTCACCTATTTACTCTGACTGTTTGCTCTTTGTTTTCAGAGATTCTTGAGCATTTCTTGTACCTTTTGCTTCTTGGATTCTGAGTTTTCTGAGCACTTTTCATATTCTCGGAAAAAGTTGATTGAAACCTACCTTTTTGGGGACATCCTGTGTGCCATGACTTTTCAGCACCACAAGGCCTCAGCTTGCTTGTAAGTATTTGTAAGTATGAAGGTTTTAAATGAGAGGTTTGTGGAGTTTTAGGGGTTTAAAAGGGGGTTTTCTGTGCTAGACTGAAGGGGGATGGGTTTCAAGGAGGTTTAAGGGGGTTTAAGGGGGTTTAAGTTGTTGTTATTGATAATGTTGGTGTTATCGTTGTTGTTGTTTTTGTGTAGTTGTTCTTGTTGTTGTTGTGTTGAGAAATGCTCCAAAAAAATATTTTTCAGCGGGAATTAAAAAAAATGGTTTTTGTTGTTTCTCGTTCAAGGGGGGTAATGAGGTTATAACACCGACAATAACACAATAGTGTAAAGATGCATCGCCGCAGTCCCACGAGAAGCTTGCTCATATGTTTGCTTACACTGGTTATTATTATGATATTCACCAGCTGTATGGTAAAGAAGAGGTCCTTGCCCCCATACAGTTTAGAGACGTGCGTGAAATCCAAAAATCATGTAAATGTTGCATTTGTGATTATAGCGTCCCCGAAAGGGACCAATGATTTTTACGATTTCTGTTATAATTCTTGGGTCAAGTTTTCGAATAAAAATAGGTGCAAATGTATATTCCTGCTCTGCTCGAATGAGGTAGGGGATACAGGTCGTATGGAAGATGTAGATGATAGCTTGTTTGCAACAAATTATTATGCACATTGTTCCGAGTTATATTCTGATATATATCCGAAGACTGCAATTTTTATCCACAACCACTTGAACAGCTATCTCACCGAATATGAGTGGATCATACGCACCAACCTAACTACCACCTGGAATTATTGTAAACTGATCAACACGCTAACCCTTGAAAGTCGGAACAGTGGGGTATTCGAACCAATATTTTTACATGATCACAATTATACATTGTCTTATCATATACGTATCCCAAAATGTCCTTGGGGATACGCGCTCGTTATTAATCGTCACGCGTGGCATTCTATTCATCTGAAGTTGCTTCCTTGCATCGCAAGCCCGTGTTCTCACGCACTTCTCGATTCATTAAATCTGAGTTTTGTAAGAGATGCTTGTTTAAGAGATGGTTATGCGCTGCAACAACTTGACCCCGGTTCCAAAACAAGATTAGTTGACGATCTATTGATTTGTCTCCTCTTAAATTCCAAAGGGATAACCTCGCGACCTGGATTTCATCTCATGTGCATCGAAAAATGGGATGATGATATTTCAAGAGTATGTGATTACGACGTGATACGCATAAAATTTCCAGGTCACATGCAACAACTGATTAAGACGCGACTACATGTTGATGCGCTACTCAATGCATGAAAATATGTTTTGTGTTGATAAGAAAACGAGGAAACGATGCGCAGATGCGTTGTCACCGGAGGTTGTGGATTCATTGGGAGTCACTTTGTGCGACGACTCTTTCTAGAAATTGATTGTGAATCTATTATAGTTTTAGACAATGCCGTGGGTATGGCCACGGACAAATGTTGTCACGCAAAGGTTGCTTATTATGAAGGTGACATTCGAAATATAGATTTTTTGAAACAACATATTCAACAAGGGGACACCATTTTTCACTTCGCCGCTATTGCTAGAACGCCTTGGTGTGTGCAAGAACCATTATTGTGCCACGAAGTTAATCTATCAGGAACTTTGAACATACTTGAAATTGCACGGCAAAATGGCGCGCGTAGAGTCGTACTGTCATCTAGTAATGTTGCCTTGGCGGGACCTACCCTATACAGATCAACAAAACGGGCCATAGAAGAATATGCCCAGGTTTACAATGAACTTTATGGCGTGTCAGTTATTGCCCTGAGATACTCAAATGTGTATGGGATGGGGCAAAAAGAGGATGGTATAGGACCCAATGTATTTGCAGCATTTCGCAAGCAGAAACGAGAACTCGGACAATGTATCATCACGGGCGATGGGTTACAATCTAGAGATTTTACGCATGTTTCCGACATAGTTGATGCAAACTTATTGGCAGCCAAAAGTTCATATAGCGGTACTGTAGACATATGCACTGGTCGCGCACTATCCATGAATTACATTGTGCAAGAACTGTTTCAAGCGAAAGCCATATATGTTGATGAAAGACCTGGTGATATTAAACATATAATACAGGATCCCTCGAGGGCGTTGAAAATACTTGGGTTTCAAGCAAAGGTGCGGCTGGAGGATGGGTTTGTAGATGTTGCAGACAAA
>RFZT01000580.1 GCA_009920585.1 bacterium | reverse complement strand
TTTGCGACGGTGCAAGCCACATTGAACGTCGGCAGCGCTAGTGCGCTCGCCGCCAAGGGAACAAAAGCCAGCGCTGCGGATGCGTTGGAATTGGTATTCCTTCAGAGCGGAAGCGTCGATGACGGACGCTACGCCAACAATTCCTGGCTCGTTGAAACTCCCGATTTTGTTACGAAAGTGACTTGGGACAACGCGGTCATGGTCAGCCCGGCCACAGCCAAAAAACTCGGGATCAAAACCAATAACTTCGGTTCTTTCGAAAAGATTGCCGAAAAAATGGGCAACGAAATCAACTACGATCTCGTCGCGGACATCGTGAAGATCAGCGATGGCAAAACCACGATTGAAGCCGCTGCACTGGTGGCTCCCGGTCACGCCGACAACTCGCTCTCCATCGCTCTTGGCTACGGACGAAAAGACGTTTCCGCTCTCATGGAAAACGTCGGCTTCGATGCCTATCCGATTCGAGGCACAGATACTATGCGCTTCGCTGGCAGTGTCACTTGTGTCGTCACCGATCGCGATTACCCGCTCGCGCAGACCCAAGAACATCGTAGCATGGAAGGTCGTGACCTCGTTCGCGAGGGAACACTCGAGCGCTTCGAGAAAAATAACGCCTTTGCCCAGACGATGGGAATGGATGGCCACATCCCGCCGAATATTTCTCTCTACACCCACCCGACACTCACCTCGAAAGAGCAGTGGGGAATGACGGTGGATCTCAATACCTGCACGGGTTGCAACGCTTGCGTCGTTGCCTGCCAAGCCGAAAACAACGTGCCAGTCGTCGGAAAAGACCAAGTCCGCAAAAACCGTGACATGGCTTGGATTCGTCTGGACCGCTACTTCGCTGGCGATGCGGAGGATCCTGAAATGCTTTCTCAAGCCGTCATGTGCCAGCATTGCGAAAACGCTCCTTGCGAAACCGTTTGCCCCGTGAATGCGACCGTTCACAGTGAGGACGGGCTCAATCTCATGGCCTACAATCGTTGCATCGGCACCCGCTATTGCGCGAATAACTGCCCATGGAAAGTTCGCCGCTTTAACTATT
>RFZT01000579.1 GCA_009920585.1 bacterium | reverse complement strand
TGGATGGGCGTGAATCTGTGGCGGTACGCATGGGATTTATCGACCTACGCACCGAAGCCGGCTTTCAGTACGAAATATGGTTTCCAGTTACTCAGTTATTCCGGCGAAACGCATCCCAAGGTTGTTTACAAAGATACGGAGTTGATGAAAGAGCCGTTTGATCTCGGTTTGTCCCGCGTCGAGATTGTTGATGCGGTCAAAGCCAAGGTTCTTGCGACTTGCCTTGATAATACAGGAAAAGCATGGCCCTACATCGTTCAAAGTTCCAAATTTTGGTTTGTTGGCGATATGCCGATGGTTTCGACAACATTCGAAAATCGTTCACTGGTATTTCAAGATTTGCTCCACGACATGTTGGGAATCCAGCACGCCGAACAGCATCGCGCTTACTTCCGGATTGAGGATGTCGGTCCCGAAGCAGATGTTCCGACACTCGCTAATCTCAGGCAGGCACTCAAGACGGCAGCAGTGCCTTTCACTATCAGTATGATTCCCAAGTATCGGGATTGGTCTGGGAGTCACGGCCAACTCGACTTTCACAAAGGAAATGAAGCTCTGGGTTCAGACTGGTGGACAAGTGCTCCAGCATGGAACGACTCACCAAATCGATGGACTCATGAACCCCTACACTGGAGTGAGCGGCGATGATTATGAGTTTTACCGCGTCACAGCCGATGCCGCAGGCCGTTTGACACTTGTGGGTCCGCTGACCGGCGACTCGACGACCTGGGCTAGAAATCGAGTCATTAACGGCCAGAACATCCTGAAAAATGCGGGTTTCAATCCCGTGGGCTGGTTGACTCCGCACTATCTAGCATCGAGTACGGATTACAAAGTCTTCGCGAGCCTGTATCCGTTTGCTTGCGATCGAGCCATCTTCTTTTTCCCAGATGGTCAAGGAGTAACGCAAGCCACGGAACTTAACTCGCCCTATATCTATCGAGATACATATGGGCTAAAACGTATCCCAGAAAGTATCGGCTACATCGATCCTGTGGGATGGTATGAACTTCAGCCACCTACTCTTTCGAGTGATCTGATCAAACGCGCCAAGGC
>RFZT01000578.1 GCA_009920585.1 bacterium | reverse complement strand
GCAGCCCGAACGTCTTTCGAAGAAATAATGATTCGTGGTCCAGACTCGGCTCGAGCTATTCCGGCTATACCCTTCATAGCTGAGCAGTGGCGTTTTGCCTGCAGCAGGGAATGCCTGCTGCGCAAAGCATGACCATCCGATCGGCCGTCCGATGTTTGCTCTAGCGATTATTATTGCCGTCCGGGGTCGTCGCTTTTATCGACGATAGCATTTTAAGCCTTCGGGCTCTTCACCGCGCTGTGGCCCACCACCACTTCTGCGTGTAACCACTGGACCTGGTAATTCACCACACACCGAGAACGCGCACCCGTCCATTCTCTCCCTTACATCCATCGAGATCGCCCCAACTTTTTCGTCGACGACTGCCACTCGGAACCATCTCCGAGGCCTGCCGTTGGGAAGGTTTGAGGAACCCTCCCCAGCGTTAATCCGCAGAATTCGAAGGCTAAATGCCACTACAATTTGCATCTCCGAAATTACGTCTACAAGAATGCTCGACTCTCCCTCCTTTTACTGCCACCTGGCGCTAACCCCAAGGGGGAGATGAATCTTTTTTCCGTGATCGCCTTGGGGAAGCGACACGATAAGGCATCCATGTCTAGATGAGCTCCTGCCATCAACGACGGCCTACACACCCTAGAAAGGTCCCTTTCGCAAGCTTGACTTCGTGCACCAACATCACACCCGGCTGTCGACGCCCTTTTCCTCGTGAAACCCCGAGTTTTTTTCCGACTGCTGGTCCAAGCAATGCTGCACTGGAACTACTGTTCTACTGGATGACACAATATTTGGCACTATGCGCAATGGCGTGCGTGATCTATGATTCTGCTACCCTAGGGTGGTTACCCCTTCTGCAGCGGCTCTCCAGGGGATCCTTAATTTTGGAGGGTTAACGATCCGCCTCAGCCCGACCACAAATCACACATGCTCTTGTACATAAAACCCTATCGGAACTCTGGTGAAGAGGGAACGTAGCTGGGACCATAGCCTTCATTTGTAATTTACCGGTATAATAGAGCACTGACTGACTGACTGACCTATCTTGGGCATGCCCAAGA
>RFZT01000577.1 GCA_009920585.1 bacterium | reverse complement strand
GAGAAGCGCTGCAGACCATGGAAAATCCGGAGGGCGCTGCCGCCATAGAACGCGGCATGTTCGTAGAACGGGGTGCGCCAGAGTCCAAGCAAAGCAATCTCCTGCACGATCTCGCGAACGGCATTCTGATAGTCTTTGGAAGATCGGGGTTGGTAGCGGTCGATGAGACCAGTGAGCGCGGGATGGATCATGGCGTGGTCGGTTTTTTCTGAAAGTAACGGGCAAGGTGGCGCACGGAGGGTCTGCTATAACTTGCGGCACATGCGGCGAGTTGCTCCTGATCGAGCACGGGCACTTCCCCGATCCTCATTCCCTCCAGCCAAGAGCGCACGTCCCTCTGCGAGCGAATCGAGGCATCGAGAGCCACGGCATCACAGAGAGCCTTTGTCGGAGAAGCCAGCAACCATGGAAACTGCGAATCCTCCACACGCTCGATCCCGATGGCAAAAACCCGGGACGGAACATGCCTATAACGAAAACGACCCACCGGAGTTTCAAACCGGACCGGACGCCTGAGCGTGGCGCTCGTGACTTCCTCCACGCGCTCCGGGATCAGGCCATGCCAGGCCAGCGCGGATTCAAAACTCACATAAGACGGCCCGTAGATCGCCGAAGCCAGAACCAGCGGATCGATCGCGCGGTCGCGCAGATAGAGTCCGCGCCGAAGGGCTATCAACTCCCCCGCCGCAAACATCCGCGATATCTTCATGCGCGGATTCCCATACGCCGCCAGCGCGTCCTTGAGTTGCCCATGCGAAAGGAGCGGCGAACTGGTCGGCAAAGAAAATGGATGCTTTATTGGCACAGCTTTGTATCAATAAACGATACTTTCTTAGAAATAAAGTCTATTTTCTGGTCAGAACCGCCCGCCAAGGCAAGATACCGAAATCCGAGATAACCTCCGTAAAGCGAAATCAACTTCTTCTCACCTTCAAAGACACACATCCCGCTGCCTGAATCCCGACCAGTGGAGAAATTTTCTCTAAACCGAACCTCAACTTCTTTCATGGAGCGAATAAAGACATTGTGGAGTTTATCTTACAGATTAGTGATGCAAAGTCAATAT
>RFZT01000576.1 GCA_009920585.1 bacterium | reverse complement strand
GCTTATGCAGTCTTTCTCGGCTATTGCCTCGATTCCCGAGCGGCTTCCCAAGCCGCCTGGGTCGCGTGAGCCCCTTGCTTGTTGCTCTCTCCGTGATCTCCGTGTCTCCGTGGTTAATCCCACCCCCCGCGCGGTAGCGCGACTGAAAACTGCCCCACTGAAAACTCTGCTCACTCAACTTGCTGCCAAACTTATAAAATCCCGCACTGCAAAAAAATCTTTCAAACCATGAAATCGAGTGTATTATTTCAAGATGGATTTTGAATACGATCCCGTAAAAAGCGCGCTTAATCTCGCGAAGCACGGGATTGACTTCCAGAAAATCCAAGAAATTTGGAAGGGTAAAGTGATTGCCGCGCCAAGCCGAAATAGTCGTGAAAGTCGCTTTTTGGCGATCGGAGTGCTAGGTGCAAAATATTGGACAGTGATTATCACGCTGAGAGGCGAAAAAGTTCGGATCATTAGCGCTAGAAGGAGTAGAAAAAATGAAATCAAATACTACAAAAACGCATAAACCAACCACAACGGAGAATCTTGAGGAGAAATTTGAATCCGACCAAGATGTGAGCGATTACTTTGATTTCTCACGACCCATTATCTGGGGAGGTAAGCGGAAGGGAGCTGGCCGCAAACCTCTTGGCAAAGTGAGGAAGCAAGTGCTCTTGTCCTCTGCGGTCATTGCCAAGATCGATGCGATTGCAAAGAAAAAGAAACTCAGTTTTTCCGCCATTCTCGAGGACGCCTGCGTAGCACTCCAGTAATAGGCGGTGCGCTACAGACGCCTTCGTATCCCGATTCCCCGATTGGCGCGCAAAGTCCTGACGTGTCAGGATAGGCGGGTAAAAAAGTCGAACACGAGCATGCTCGCATGTATAGTGCCGAATTTTTGCCCGCCCCATTCGCAAAGCGAATGCCAGTGCCGATCTTTATCCTCCGTCTGTCAAAATCCTGTAAATTGACTTGCATCGTCCCCGATGCTGCGCCCTGCGGGCCAACCTTCGGTTGGTCTTTGACTTGCATCGTCCCCGATGCTGCGCCCTTCGGGCCAACCTTCGGTTAGTCTATCTT
>RFZT01000575.1 GCA_009920585.1 bacterium | reverse complement strand
AATAATGGCATCGGCCATGGCTAGGTTGTGCGCTTTTCCGAGAATGACAGCCGCATCCGCGATCGCGGCATCAAGGGGAGCTTCATCAAACTTGGACAGTGCCCTCAACGCCAAAAAATGACCTGCTTCTCCCATGTGAATCAAAGCATAACGCCCGACCTCATATCGCACGATGGATGGAACAATGAGCCGCTCACAATCCAAAACAGGCTCAAAGAGCTCAGCCCGACCAGAATCACTAAGCAATTCGATCCACCCTGAACTATCCAGTAAAGCGGTCATGGAAAAATGCGGTCCTGTTCATCGCGAATCCCCGCGTCTTCGACTTTCATCCCTTTTAAAAGCCCACGAATCTCATCGATGGAGGGATCCTTTACTAATCTCAATCCAAACTCATCATGAATCGCTTGTAACCTTGTACCAGAAGTAATTCCTAGTTTTTTTCTGGTCTCCTTAGGAATCACGATCTGGTATTTTGAAGAGACGGTAACAGCAGTCATGGTCAAAAAGTAAAATGAAATAAGATCGATGTCAAATCGAAGAAGTGAAATAGGAATGGATTGTTTCCAAATCTCAAGTCGCGCTGCGGTGCGCGGGGGGAAGGGCCTCACGCGACCCAGGCGGCTTGGGAAGCCGCTCGGGAGACTTCCGCAGGGAGCCCGAAAGGGCAAGATGAGCGGGAGCGAACGCGTCAACGCGCGGGGATCGCGGAGGGGGGAAGCGGAGACTGGAAACCGGAACACATGCCAGCGGGCGCTGGCTGGGTAGCCTGCCGCAGGCAGCCCGTAGGGCGACATAATCGAACGTAGAGAGATAGACTGCCGCAGGCAGCCCGAAGGGTGAAGCGTAGCGAAATCAACCGGGAGCGAACACCCGCGCGATAGCGCATGTCCAAAGGGAAAGACAAATGTGTAGCCCAGGGTGGGCAACCGGAGCGTAGCGCAGTAAGGAGGCAACCGGAGCGCAGCGGAGTACCGAATCAATTCACAGAGTTTTTTAGACAGAATTTACAAGATGCGGCGCGGGCGCATTCGTTGCACGAATGTGGCTATCAAAAAGCAAACTTCCC
>RFZT01000574.1 GCA_009920585.1 bacterium | reverse complement strand
GGCGCCCCTACCAATTGACACGAGAGGTGCTGCCGCACCAAGGCGCGAAGCGCGCCACGTTATAACGAGGGTAGGGACGGCGCGCCGCCGCCGTCCGACTCTCCCGCGGCGGCTTGCCAAGACGGAGTCGCGAAGCGCATAGGCTGAAGCCGCCCCCATCCACAAACCGCTTTTAAAAAAACTCTCGAAAAAAACGGAATAAAAATTTGAACAAAAATGAAAACGGGCTTCGTCTCTACTACAATATGATCAAACTCTCCCATCTCGCACCCGCTCTTTTGAAAAGTTCACGGCTATCAATCGTTGCGCTCCTCCTCATAGGATCAGCAAGCCTGCAAGCCGCACAAAAGGTCGGTGACCAACTTGTTTTTGTTAAGGAATCAGGCGGAGCCTCACTGCGTGTGAGTGTAGAGGAAAATGTGGCATCCGTTTCTTTAGAGTATCGTAAGCCAGGCGCCAAAACGTGGACGAGCGCAGGGTCTGCGACCAATGCCTTGGGGTCTTTGCAACTCACGGTCACGGTCAACGCAACGATTCGCAATCAGGAGCTTCGCTTGCTCGTGGCCAAGACTCGCCCGCTCCCCACAACGATGGCTTTCACCAAAGACAAAGTGGGCAAGGCGGTAGTTCTCAAAAAACCCGCTCTTGGCATCAAGATGTCACTTGAGACCTTGGACACGGCGGCGAAACAGTGGAAACGCGTCTCCCTTGCTGAGCAGACAAAAGCTGGGGCGGATGTCACTATGCCGATCCCTGCGAAGCTTCGCACCTCCACGCTGAGAGTAGTGGCCCTCGATCCTGCGAAACTCGGAACGGTTGCCTCCCGGTTTCCAGCGGCATTTCGAAAGGGAAAAACGACATTCCCCGAAAAGGTGGTCGAGCAAAGCAATGAGCTGCGAGTTTATGCCATGGATAGCGCGGTAGCGGACTCCAGCAGCCTTTCCAAAGATGCGACGGCTGATGATGCGGTTGAGGAGGCCGATATATGGCGGGTGCTCGGCAAAAAGATTTATTTTTTCAATCAGCTGCGCGGGTTACAGGTCATCGATACGAGCGAGCCGAAATCGCCGG
>RFZT01000573.1 GCA_009920585.1 bacterium | reverse complement strand
AAAAATCCAAAAGCAAGCGGCTTTTGGTATTAGAGCAGTTTAAATGACTCTATAACCACTACTTTGCGGCGGCGAAAAAGGAGTCCCAAACAATGCATATTTTAAAATTTCGGCGTGGCTTTTTCCCAGGCGAAGCATCGAGGTTGGAATACGCGCGGCGATTTACCATGGGATGAGCCGAGGTGATCGGCAGAAGGCGATTTTTTTGATGGCAAGGATCGGGGGCGGTTTTTGAAGGCGCTTGGGGAGGCTTGCGAGAAGGCGGGTTGGGAGATGGATGATATTGTGATTAGGGCAGTGGACTGCATGGCCATTACGCCATCTCCGATCCCAGATGTTCTCGAGCAATGGAGACAAACTGTGCACATACGGCATTCCGCGAGAGAACGCCATGGGGCCGTCAAATTATCCCGCCGTGGATGCGCTCTAACGTTGGCAAAAAATATTCCTATGCAACTTTGCGTGTGGTATGATGAGTTCATGCCGACAGTTCTGCGCATCGGAGCGTTCCGTTTTCATTTCTACACCGACGAGGGAAGTGAGCCTCCCCATATCCATGTCCGGACGCCTGACGGAGACTGCAAATTCTGGCTGGAGCCTTCCATTTTTCTTGCAAGCAACCGGGGCGTAAGATCGCATGATCTGCGACAAATCGAACGCCTCGTTTTTGACAATGAACAAGAACTGAAAAAAGCATATTATGAACGCCATCCTCGCTGAACCACCGATTTCCTTAGAGCCGGCCGCTGTGCGTGCTTGGACGGAAGGAAGAACAATATATATCGAACTGCATGACGGGCGCTTTGTTGGGTTTCCGGCCGACCGTTTTCGACGTTTGGCTGCGGCCACAGATCAACAGTTGAAGCAAGTTGAAGTCGAAGTGAATGGTTTTGCGCTGCGCTGGGAAGAATTGGATGAGGATATCACAGTGCCAGGAATTCTTGCCGGTCGCTTCGAGCTTCCTCCAAAATAAAATTGCCAACAAACTTCGTCCAGTTAATCGCTGGCCCGACTGGAGCTACACGCAGAGGTTCAATGCGCGCCACCGGATGCGTGGGCATTTTGAGGGCTGACA
>RFZT01000572.1 GCA_009920585.1 bacterium | reverse complement strand
TGCCGCTCATCTGACTCACGTTGACCACTACCTTGCCGTTGGAAAGGAGTCGGGCGCTTCCGATATCCATCTGAGCGTCAACTCGCCGCCGATCTGGCGACGCTACGGGCTTTTGGAACCAATTTGGCTGCAGGCGGAGCCGCTCAATCCCGCGCAAACCGAACAACTCGCCGCAGGATTTCTCACACCCGAGCACCTCGAGCGACTGGCTACTCGCGGTGATGTCGATTTCGCCTACGCAACGAGTATTGGCCGATTCCGCGCGAGCGTTGTCCGTCAGCGCACGGGCTGCAACATCGTCTTCCGAATCATCTCCGACAACGTCCGCAGCATGGATGAACTCGGTTTGCCTGAGCAACTCAAGCTGCTGACCCAGTTCCACAATGGTCTCGTTCTTGTGACTGGTTCTGTGGGCAGCGGCAAAAGCACCACGCTGGCGGCGTTGGTCGATGAGATCAATCGCAACCGACAAGACCACATCATCACCCTCGAGGATCCGATCGAATACATCATCCCGTCCCGAGGTTGTCATGTCACCCAGCGCGAAGTTCATACTCACACCAAATCCTTCGCAAATGCCCTGCGCGGCGCGCTCCGTGAAGATCCGGACGTCATCATGGTCGGCGAAATGCGCGATTTGGAAACAATTTCGTTGGCTATCACGGCCTCGGAAACCGGTCACCTCGTGCTCGGCACGCTCCACACGAGTAATGCCGCACGCACACTCGACCGACTCCTAGATGTCTTCCCTACAGATCAGCGCGACCAGATCCGCATCATGGTCAGCGAGTCTCTTCGCGGCATTGTTTCCCAACAACTCGTTCCGCGTGCAGATGGAACCGGCCGGGCCCTAGCCATCGAGATCCTCACGAATACGCCCGCTGTCGGAAACGTGATCCGCGAAGCGAAGACATTCATGCTGCCGGGCATTATTCAAACCGGAAAAAAACTCGGCATGAAGTTGATGGACGATTCCCTGCAGGAACTATTCCTCGCCGGAACGATCACCGCCGAGGAGGCCGTCTATCGCGCGGAAGACAAGATGACCATGATGAAAATCACCGGACACCAATAATATG
>RFZT01000571.1 GCA_009920585.1 bacterium | reverse complement strand
AATTGAAGCGTGCGGTCAACAAGGCTGAGGCTTTGGCAGGACTCCCAAGCCTCGATGGACTCACTATAAATCTCCTCAATACTGAATCGGGACTCCGTAAGTCGCGCCAGATCGGACGGCGCAAGCGCCCCCAACCAGATCGGATTCCAGAGGCGCGGCGCGTGGTCAAGGCCACGCAGAGTTCGCTTGATTTTGAAATCTAGGCTGATGTTGGCATGCGACACGGGAAGGCGGGAGGCCAGCATCCGAATCCCCGCATGAATGGGTCTAGGCACCATCTTCGAATAGATGTCCGCCATTTTGAGTGCCCGAAAAGGATCGTATCCGGCGAAGAGTTCGTCGCCGCCATCACCACTAAGTGCGACAGTCACATGCCTGCGTGCGAAGCGGCAGAGGAGAAATGTAGGCAGAAGCGATCCGTCCCCTTGAGGCTCATCAAGCAGATCGAAAATCTGCGGTATCACGCGAAGAGCCTCATCAATCCCGAGCAAATCCGTGTGGTGGTGGGTCTTTAAAAGTTCCGCCACTTCTGAAGCGTAGCGAGATTCGTCAAAGCTCGGTTCCTGAAACCCGATGGTGAAGGTTTGGAGCGCGCGCGTCGGCATCTCGCGTGCGGCCAAAGCCGCTATGGCCGACGAATCGATGCCTCCGCTTAGAAAAACCCCGAGAGGAACATCGGCCACAAGACGACGGCGGGTAGCCCGGGTAAGGACGTCCAAGAGCGCATCAGCGAGGACGCTCTCGCTTTTCGGCGAATCGTCGGGCTCGATCGTGTATCGCCAGTAACGTGCGATTCGCGGCATGGAAGCCGCTGCTTCGAGCCACAGATTATGCGCGGCAGGCAGCTTAAAAATTCCCTCTATCGCTGTGTGTGGAGCGGGAATGAGGGCATGAGCCAAAAATTTAACGCGGGCGATTTCTGAAAAATCACGCGGAGCAAGCGGATGCTCGAGTAGCGCGGAAAGCTCCGAAGCGAAGGCGAAGGTTCCCTTACGGTAGAAATAGTATAGAGGCTTTTTGCCAAAGCGGTCGCGGCTCAGAAAAAGCCGACGCGTGGATGTATCGTAAACGGCGAACGC
>RFZT01000058.1 GCA_009920585.1 bacterium | reverse complement strand
TTCATGTAGGGTGAAAAAAAACAAGCGGACCCATACACGAAAAATGAGATAGCGGAGAAAAGTATCAAGGCGGTATTCAAGACACATTACCATAGAGCATCTTTGAGCCGATGCCTACATGAGTTGTTCGTGAATCGAGAGAATCTCTTGCCAGAGCGTCTAGTAATTTATTCCCCGCATTGCTTCTCTTGCCATTTCCAAAGATCATGAAAAATCCCATGGATTCGACGGAACGAAATACAGACGTACTGGTCATCGGTGCCGGAATGGCCGGATTGATAGCTGCGTCGGAATTGCAACGCGCCGGTTTACGTGTGCTTATCATTGACAAAAGCCGCGCTGTAGGAGGTCGGATGGCGAGTCGGCGCATTGATGGGGCAACCTTCGATCACGGCGCCCAGTTCATCACCTCTCGGAATCCGCGATTCGCCACCGTGCTTGAGCAAACTCGCCAAAATGGGGCCCTGAAGGAATGGTGCCGTGGTTTTTCTGGTCTTGAGGACGGTCACTCCCGATGGTGCGGAATCCCAGGGATGTCCGCCGTGGCCAAACATCTCGCCGCCGGACTCGATCTGCGCCTAGAAATGCCTGTCACGGGTCTGCAGGCTTGCAAATCAAGCTGGCATACTCAAACGGCCACGGGCGAAACCTACATATCGGCGGTCGTTTTGTTAACGCCACCCGTACCGCAGTCGCTGGCATTGCTCGACGCCGGCGGAGTCGTGCTCACACCAGAAATGCACAAGCGTCTTTCGACAATCGAATACGAGCGATGCCTTGCCGTCATGGCCATACTCGATGCTCCATCCCGCGTCCCGCATCCCGGTGCCCTTACGCTGAACGAGGGCCCGATCGCTTGGATTGCGGACAACCAGAAAAAGGGCATCTCCAGCGAACCCGCTCTCACCATCCACGCCACACATGCATTCAGCTTGGAACAATGGGACTGCGACCGAATGGAAAGTGGGCGCTCCCTGCTCTCTGCTGCCGCAGAATGGATCGGAGAATCCAGCGTAAAGACATTCCAAGTCCATGGATGGAGGTACAGCAAACCCCTCTACGTCGATGAAAGCCCCTGTATTCTCGCACATACTTCCCCACCGTTGGTGATCGCCGGGGATGCCTTTGCTGGGCCAAAAGTCGAGGGCGCGGCCCTCTCAGGGGGGGCCGCAGCTGAAATGATTCTCAAACTCAGGAACGTATTTTAACGACCTATCGCGACACGCCCTACCTATTTTTGATCCTCGGTCAGGGTGAGGAATGTAACTAACCGTGCATTGACCCGTGTTGTTTCTGTGATGCTGTTTCCCCATGTCTTGGGAATGACCCCGACTGAGGCAATTCGATTATTCTACCGACAGATCGCTATCAGAAAGACGTTCCCCTTAGAGTTGCATATTCCCAACACGCTGACCGCCTCCGTGCTCGAAAAAAGTGACATGAACGAGAATATTGAGACATTTGATACACCAGCACACCTTTACGCCTCTTGGGACAAATGAGGCTCAGCCAGACGAATCAACAGCCGAATCCCCCTTACGCTGGAAGAAAAAAGCAAAAAAGGAGCTGAGAAGAAAAAAGACCCCTTAAGTTCGAAAGATGTCAGTCGATAAAATAAATCGGGACCGCATTCAAATTGTCCCACGAAACCCAGAACAAAACTATGATCGCCCCCCAGAATAAAATGAAAATCCTTGCCGCGCAAGGATACCTTGAAATCGGAATGGTGGAAGACGCTATGCGTGAATTGGAATCTCTTCCCGAGAGAGAACAGATGAGCAATGAAAGCCTCTCGGTCTATGTCGAAATCTTCCGCGAGACGGGAGAATGGGAGCGCATGGAAAAGACAGCCGAACTTCTCTGCCAAACGGATAAGCAGAATGTAAAAAGGTGGCTTGATTGCGCATTTGCACGTTACCACTTGGATTCCGTGGAAAGCGCCCGCGCGACTCTGCTTGCGGCAACCAAGCGATTCCCAAATGAAGCCTTGGTCCTTTTCCAACTCGCCTGCTGCGAGTGCCAACTTGGCGACATCGCCGAGGCCAAGAAACACTTGAATCAATCAAAAGAACTCTGCCCGATCTGCCGAGTTCTCGCTCTCACCGATGAAGGTGACCTTGATCTCATCTGGCAGAATTACAGCACCCCGATTTTGCAAATGAGTTCTCTCTGCCATTCCTAGGAAGCTGCAGATTCTAGAAAAAAAGATCCGGCTCGGGTTCCTCAACGGGCAAAATGGCAAAGCGCCGCGAAAGTAAAAGCGGCATGCGAGGGTGTTCGTATTTTTGAAGCTCGGCATCCGTCGATGCGCGCGTGAGAATTTTCAGTAGCGGCGTGGTCGTCCGGTGGTCTAGCACGGCCCCAATCACACAATCAGACGGCACAAACTCCCACTGAAGCTTGCCGGTCACATCAGAGCGCTCGGCGAATTCCGTCGCCGGAACATCGACCTCCTCGCCGCCTTGGTGTTTCCACCAACTCAGAATCTCGGACCGCGCAAATCCAGCCCAGACAGCCTTCACCAAACCATTCGGACCGGATGCAGAAATCGGGGTTCCGGGCTTAAGTGTGCGGGTACCGTTTCGCAGAATGGCACACATGACGAAAAATCAAACAGCAAGCTTAAAACCCATGGCGAAGAGCACCGAAAAGCCAATGCACCAAGGGATCGCGCCGAGTGACAAGCTCAGAAAGGCCGCCAAGCGCTTCTCACCTACTGCAAGGGCGAGAAGACAACCGGCCTGTGGGCCAATCGTTATGGGAGCGACCAATCCCAGACCAACCAGGCCAAACTTATCCCAGGCACGCCATATCCACTTCTGCGGATCACGAACAAGGGGAATGCGCAACTTTCTAGCGATCCAATCACGCGCAGGAGTACCAAGGAGGAGCATCACTCCAGCACCAGCGGCATACCCACACCAGGCAACCAATGCGGCTACTGGGACACTCAGACCTGCGGCCATGCCTCCGGGAATCGCTCCTACAAAATAAAAAAAACCCAGCGTAAACGTTGCCGAAATAGCCGATATAAGTGCGATCATACCGTGGTGGCGCTCGTCGGATACAAATATGCATCCAAAAGTGCGATGATCTGCGATGGTGACTCGATCATGTAATCAGGCGCTAGCGCTTGGATCGCAGAGTGACTGTTGTAGCCCCAAGTAACGGCAGCCATGTGAATCCCGGTTTCCTGTGCGGCCTCAATATCCCTCATCTCATCGCCCACAAAAAGGACGTCGGATGGTTTGAGTTGGAATTCCTTGAGCATCTTTCGGATCACGCTGCCTTTTCCCAAAAGCTTCGATGAGCTTTTTATGAATTCAAAAATCTGGAGATCATATTGTTGAAGGAAGGCCGTGACATTGGCTTCGGAATTCGAGGTAAGAATGCCTAAGCGGAAGCCCGCCGCATGAAGTTGCCGAACGACGAGCAGGAGATCGTGAAAAGGCTGAATATCCGGCATGCGCTTGGACATTTCCTCGGTTCCGCGTTTCGAAATCCGATGGAGTTTCATGCGTGGAATGCCGAGTTGCCGCATCAAGCCACGTGTCGAAAGATCGCGCGCGTGCTCCAATCCCTCTGGTGGCAACTTTTGAAAACCGAATTCCTCAGCGAGAATGTTCAGAATCTCAAAAGCGGCATGAAAGGTGTCCGCGAGTGTACCGTCAAAATCAAAAACCACCAAATGGGGCTTTTTTTTCAAAAGTCCAGCGGCTCCTACCCGACGCTTTCCTCCCCTGAGGACAAAACGAGCGAAGCGCTTAACCCGTGATCTTTTTTTTATCATGCGGTGACTTCCATACGATCCAAATTCTATCCGAGAGGCAAAAAATCTCCAATCATTTGATTCGCTGTAGGGAATCACCCCACATCTGCGGCTATCTCGCCGAGTTGAATTTAATCAAAAATCAACACCACATAGGCGGCGAAGAGCACGAGGTGAACAGCTCCAGCCAAGACGTTCGTGCGGTTGCCGGCAAACACGGTAGAGGACACAAAAAACGTAGCGACAAGAAGAACGATCTCCGTCAGTGGAAGTCCCATTTCGATGAATTGGCCTGTGCAGCTGCTGATAACCAATACTGCGGGCACAGTGAGACCGATCGTCGCGAGAGCCGATCCCAAAGTGATATTGACCGTCCGCTGCAAAGTATTATTCCAAGCGGCGCGGCAGGCGGCAAGGCCCTCGGGAGCAAGCACGAGCAAGGCCACAACGAAACCGGCTAAGGCTTGGGGGGCATTCATGACGCTAGTGCCATAGTCCAAGATAATGGCAATTTTTTTCGAAAGCAGCACGATCGGCAGCAAAGTCAGCACAAGAAATACAGCGTGATACCGAGCGGAGCGGGAATCATGCGATCCGTGAGAGTGGTGATTCTCCGATGAGTCGGCACCAGGATGGAGGAAGAAGCTCTTGAGTGTGGTCGATTGAAGAAAAAGAAAAACCCCATAGAGAACAAGAGAGGCACAAACCAAAAATGCCGCCAGCAACGGAGACGCCGAGCCACCCTCGGCATTAAGAGTGAAGCGGGGCAAAATGAGGCAGAGAAAGGCTAGGCACAAGATCACAGTCAGATAGCTGCGAGCCCCTTCGAGATTGAAGACTTGACGATGATGGCGCAGTCCGCCGATCAAGAGCGTGACCCCGAGCATCCCATTGAGGACGATCATCAGGACGGAAAACATCGTGTCCCGCGCGAGTGTCGGGTCATCTTTTCCGGTCAGCATCAGAGCCGAAATCATCACCACTTCGATGGAGATCACAGATAGGGTGAGAATGAGCGTTCCGAAAGGCTCTCCCAGCTTTTCCGCTAAGCACTCGGCATGGTGAACGACGGAGAAAGAAAGCCAAAGCATCACCGAAAAAAGTGACGCAAAGAGAAGTGCTGCGACTACTGGAGTGAACGGGGCCTGAAACCAAGCCGATCCCGCCAAAGCCAGCAAGCCCCAGAAACTCGCCCCCGCCCAAAGCGGCAATTCCTCGCGCAACATCCCCCTTCCCACTTTTTTGCCAGCTTTTTTCATGAGTTGAAAATCTATGAGCATACGCCACTTTCCAAGAAGAATCCCGAAAGGCGCAGCAACCCGAAACGAGTGACCGAGATTTACGCAATTCAATTAATACCTTTACAGGAACTCAGCATCGGGCCTTGGATAGGGAATCCGCTAACGGAAACACATTCAAAGACTCCTATACATTATGACGACAAAAGACCTCACCAAAGAAGCTCCCGCCAGCCCACGCATTCGCACGGGAGGCTACGCTCTCCTCGCTCGCCTTGCGGACAAAGGCCGTTCCGAAATCGCCGGTAAAGATGGCGAATACCACTACGATTGTCCTTTGGATAACTATCTTTTCGCTTTCAAGGGCGTCACTGGAGCGGATGTGAAGAAGGTCATCGAATCCGGAGCCACTGACACCGAAATCGCATCTTGGTTAGACAAAAACGGCACCCCCAAGTCGGCGACCGAAGTCCAAGAGTGGTCCGATGGAGTCGAGGCCGCTCGCCCGTTTGATAATCCAGACATGAAAGAATGGTTCGTTGGAGTTTGTGCGGAAGCTGGCATCGATCCCGCCACGAGCACCCTCTTTGATTTTCTCGAAAACGACGACCGCATCAGCTTTGCGAAGTAAAAGTTCCCAACGTTCGAGCTAATCTACTTTGGAGTTTTCCATGCCATCGACGGCGAGTCTCTTTGCCGGGCTCCTTTTCGGAGCCATCGGTATGGGGGCCATGATCTATGGAAAAAAAACGAGTAATATCAAAGCCGTTCTCATCGGCATTGGCCTGAGTGCTTATCCCTACTTCATTCAAGAAACCGTCTTATTGTATGGGATCGGGTTCGCTCTTTGTGTGTTGCTCTACTTCTGCAGGGACTAACCCAACATGCCTCCCATCACAGAAATCTTAGTGCTCGTCGTCGGAGCTTATTTCGCAGGCGCCATAAACTCCATCGCCGGTGGCGGCACGATCATTACCTTTCCGCTCCTCCTCGCCTTCGGGATGCCTGCCATCCAAGCGAATGCAACCAGTACGGTGGCGCTGCTGGTCGGGATCGGAGGTAGCTTGTATGGATACCGAGCAAACCTTCCCGCAGTAAAACCTTGGCTCAAACTTTTCATCCCCTTGAGCATGGCGGGCGGCATGCTGGGCGCTTGGTTGCTCACTCACACGAGCGAGAAGGCGTTTACGCACCTTGTTCCTTTTCTCATTCTTTTCGCAACCGTCCTTTTTCTATGCAGCAATGCCGTTCGCCGCATGGTGGGACTCGATGGCGTTGAAGCCAATGTTCAGTCAGCCCACAAAATAGCGGCCTGTCTTTTACAATTTGGCGTTGCCATTTATGGGGGGTATTTCGGCGCAGGCATCGGAATCCTCACCCTCGCGACACTCGGGCTCATTGGAAAAACCAACATCCTCGAGATGAATACTCTCAAGACCGTCCTTGGTGCTTCGATCAATCTCGTAGCGGCAGCCTATTTTGTTTGGTCCGGGATCGTCATCTGGCCCGAAGCGTTGATCATGACACTAGGCGCTGGTGCAGGCTACTACTCGGGGGCGGTATTGAGCACACGGATCTCACCCGATCGGGTACGCACCTTGATCATTGTGATCGGATTCAGTCTTTCTGCTATTTTCTTCTGGCGCCAATTCGTGCACTAGCCCCCCCACCCGCATCAAGTCATTTGTAGAGATTTAGTTTGCAAATATATTAGGCATGCCTAATATTCTTATCCCAATGAAACATTTCATGCTAGCCGGGTTTTTCTTGCTAGGGATTTGCGGAATAACGTGGGGCCAAATCGACGTGGTGTGCACGACGGGAATGGTCGGCGATCTCGCTCGGAATGTCGGCGGCGAACGGGTGAAGGTCACTGTATTGATGGCCGAGGGGGTGGACCCGCATCTTTTTAAGCCCACACGCGACGATGTGGCTAAGATCCTCAAAGCGGATCTCGTTTTTTATAGTGGCCTTCATTTGGAAGGAAGAATGGAAGACACCTTTGAAAAACTCCGCGTGAAGGGAAAAATGATTCTCCCAGTCACAAGTGCGATACCGGATCAGACGTTATTAAAGGAAGGCACAGTCGTGGATCCGCACGTTTGGATGAATCCTGGCCTGTGGGCGGAATGCACAAAAACAGTTTGTGAAACCCTCACTAAGAAAGATCCGGCAGGCGCAACATTGTTCGCCGAAAATGCGACGTGCTACGCGAATCAACTTCGAGCGATAGAATCCCAAATGCGCTTGTCCATCGCGTCCATTCCCGAGAACCAGCGCGTCCTCATCACCGCCCACGATGCTTTTCAATACTTCGCCAAAGCCACGGGGTTGACGGTGATGAGCATTCAAGGCCTGAGCACGGCTTCGGAAGCTGGTGTCTCTGATATCAACCGACTTGTTGACGCGATTGTCACTCGTCGGATTCCCGCCATTTTTGTGGAGTCCACGCTGTCCGAAAAAAACATACGAGCCGTCATTGAAGGCGCGGCATCCCGAGGATTCGCAGTCAAGCTAGGCGGAATGCTTTTTGCGGATTCCATGGGCAAGGCGGGGACCCCCGAAGGCACCTATTCAGGAATGATCGAGCACAATGTGAGCACGATCACCCAAGCCCTTGGCGGAAGGGTTTCGAGCAAAGACGCGACCAAACCATGAGTTCCAATCCCCTTCAAATCCGATCGCTCAATGTCGCGTATCATCGGAAACTTGTCCTCTGGGATGCCGAGGTCGCGATCAGACCAGGAAAGATCACAGCCATCGCTGGGCCAAATGGGGCTGGCAAAAGCACACTTCTCAAAGCCGCACTGGGACTCATTCCCATCACGTCGGGGGAGGTTTTGTTTTTTGGAGATACTTTAAAAAGGAACCGCAACCGCGTTGCCTATGTCCCGCAGCGTGAGAGTGTGGACTGGGATTTTCCTGTGACGGCCCGCGATGTGGTGGCGATGGGGCTTTATCGAAGTATTGGATGGTGTCTCCCCGTGCGATCCAGTCATCGCCGCCTTGCAGAAGAAGCTCTCGCTGATGTCGGTTTGGCGGATTTTTCCCGCCGCCAGATCAATCAACTCTCTGGTGGGCAGCAGCAGCGCGTCTTTCTCGCAAGAGCCTTGGCGCAAAAAGCGGATCTCTATTTGATGGATGAACCCTTTGCCAGCGTCGATGCCGCGACCGAGCAAGCCATCCTCGCCGTCCTGAATCGCTTGAAAAAACAGGGCCGCACGGTCGTTTGTGTTCATCATGATTTGCAAACCGTCTCCGAGTATTTTGATGATGCCGTTCTGTTGAATATGCGTGTCGTTGCTCAGGGTAGCGTGGGGGACGTTCTTACGCCTGAAAATCTGCGCAAAACCTATGGCGCACGGCTTCCCCTCCTTGATGAAGCCGTTACGGATCTCTCGATGCCAACCGCTCTTAAGAAGTTCTAATCTTTTCAAACCCCAATGCTCGCAGCCACCACGTTTGAAACTCTCTGGCGAGTGCTTCTGTTACAGGATCACAATACAAGAGTCGTACTCGCTGGGAGTTGCGTCTTCGGAGCGGCAGCGGGATTGGTCGGAACGTTTCTACTCTTGCGCAAACGCTCGCTCATGGGTGACACACTGGGCCACGCAACCCTCCCCGGAATCGCCGGAGCATTCCTGATTGCCATCACCATTGGGGCTAATGCGCGGTCTTTCCTGTGGCTTTCCATAGGCGCTGCGATATCTGGAATTGCGGGAATGCTCACCGTGCTCGGCATACGAAGATTCAGCCGAATCAAAGATGATGCCGCTCTAGCGATCGTACTGAGTGTATTTTTCGGCACAGGGGTGGCGCTCTTAAGTGCGATCCAGCAACTGCCCGGCGGGCAGGCGGCCGGAATCGAAGGATTCATCTACGGCAACACAGCCTCCATGACCTCGCAGGATGCCGGATTTATCTTTGCCTCCTCGCTCTTGGTCGTGGTCGCTTGTGTGGCCTTTTTTAAGGAATTCAGCATCCTGTGTTTTGATGAAGCGTTTGCGGCGACGACAGGCTGGCCGGTCCGCTCGCTCGATCTCTTCTTAATGTCCCTCATTGTATTAGTGACCGTGATCGGACTCCAAAGCGTGGGGATACTCCTCGTCGTCGCCCTCCTTGTGATTCCTCCTGTAGCAGCGCGATTTTGGAGCGATAACCTCCGTGTTGTGGCTTTTTTGGCTGCGATCATCGGCGCTGATAGCGCTTTAGTCGGTGTCATCGTGAGTGCAGTTCTTCCCAAAATGCCAACTGGCGCCATCATCGTCTTAGTCGCGGCGACGATATTTACTTTTGGGCTTCTCTTTGGTTCACGTCGCGGCGTGGTCATCCAACTTTTGGCTGAACGCCGAGCAGCTTCTCGCCTCCGATCCGAACACATGCTACGCGCCGTTTTTGAATGCGCTGAGAATGAGAGCCCCTCGGTCGAACTGAGTGCTATTCTCAACAAACGTCCCTGGCAAAAAAAGGAAGTCCTGAGTGAGATCCATCGTCTGGCCAATGCCGAGCTTTTAACCCTCGCTGCCGATGGATTGAAAGTGCAACTGACCAACCTTGGGCTGATTGAGTCCCGCCGTCTCGTGCGCAACCACCGACTATGGGAGCTCTACCTCCTTAACCATGCTGATGTTGCCCCCGGACGCGTGGATCGCGACGCTGACATGATCGAGCATGTCCTTGATCCTCGTTTGGTCGATGAATTGGAAGTCCTCCTCGCTATGGAAAGTCATCGGCGCTTTGTGCCACTCGATCCGGAGAAAATGCCTTCATGAATTGGACCGAAATTGACACGTGGATCATTATTACCGGAGCGCTCATTTCTATGGCCTGCGCAATCCCGGGCGCTTATCTCCAACTTAACAAACAGAGCATGTTGGGCGATGCGATCAGCCACGCGGTTCTTCCCGGTATCGCCATTGCGTTTCTGTTTTCTGGAAGAAAAGATCCCCTCCCCATGCTCATTGGGGCGGCACTCGCGGGCTTGTTCACAGGACTATTGAGCAACCTCATTCATCGTCATGGGAAGGTGGATACTGGCGCGGCGCTGGGCGTGGTCTTTTGCAGTTTATTTGCTCTCGGACTCGTTCTCATACGCGTGGCGGCGGATCATGTGGATTTGGATCCCTCCTGTGTTTTGTATGGAGCTATCGAATTAGCCGTCATTGACGGGGGACCTGTGCCCCAAGTCGTTTGGCTCTCTGGTGGAATACTCGCTCTCAACCTCGGGCTGACTTTGATTTTTTATAAAGAACTGCGATTGGCAGCATTTGATCCCCGCTTTGCAGAAACGGTCGGAATTCCCTCAGGTGTCATCCAGTATGGACTCACTGTCACCACCGCCATCACGACAGTGGTCGCCTTTGAAAGTGTAGGCAGCATTTTAGTCATCGCGATGCTCATCGTACCTGGAGCGACCGCTTTACTTTTAAGCCACCGAGTTGGCGGGGTGCTAGGAATCAGCCTCCTGCTCGCGGCGGCCAGTGCTATCGGGGGCCACATCGCAGCGATCTCTGTTGCTCCGGCATTTCTCGCCCAACTCACAGGCCACACCGAAATCGGGGCCCTAAGCTCGGCCGGAATGATGGCGGCATGCGCAGGCTTCATTTTCTTCGTTGTGCTCGCAGGCAAAGTGGTAGCGGGGAGTTTCAACCGCCCCAGACTAATGGGTGCAGGGACGAGCGAGATAGCGACCGCCCCCCTCGCCCAAGACTAAACCCGATAACAGCTTTTTAGACAGGATTTACAGGATTAACAAGAGCGGTTTCCGAAAGCGGCGAACCCCACAAAACGATCCAATTGGATTCG
>RFZT01000570.1 GCA_009920585.1 bacterium | reverse complement strand
TGCGACAGAACTTAAAACGCCTGCTCCCGTGGCCGTGGTTGCGGAACAACCGCCTGTGAAGACGCAACCAACCTCTCTTCCTGAAGTCCTAGATGTGCCAACAGCGGCAGGGGTGGAAGAACCCGAACCAAGCATGTGGGTGATTTGGTTTGAAAAGATCAAGGGCTGGATAGGGATTGCTAGGTAAGTAGCCAAGCAAGAGTGGTGGATGTGAGTTAAAGGATTTGCTACGGTTTTTCCTTAAGTGAAGCTGGATAAAGGCCTGATCCAAGATTTGATAATCGAACCACGATTCAAAGCGCTTTTTCTTACGGCCCTAATCCTGGTGGGGCTGGCTCCCTTGCATGCAGAGGAATCGAAGCCAAACATTCTCTACATTTTCACGGACGATCATAGTGTGCGCACCCTCGGGTGTTACTTGGAGACGCCCGACGCTTATACTTGGGTGAAGACACCCAACATCGATCAACTCGCTCGCGAAGGCGTGCGCTTCACCACCTGCTATACAGGGGCGAAATGCGTCCCCTCGCGCGGTACTGCGCTCACCGGGAGACTGCAGGGTGGTTACGATCGGGAGACGCCGTATTGGACTACGAAACTACGCGAGCAGGGATACTTCACGGGGATGATCGGCAAGTGGCACTGGAATGTGCCGCGTCACGGCATCGCTTGGGATTGGTCGGTCGTCTGGCCTCACTACCTCGGTAACTCCAGCGAGGATGGGGAAGAAAGTGACTATTATGTCGGTCAACAGGTGAGCATCAACGGTGGTCCCATCCAGCCGCTGGGAGGTTACAGCACCGATCGATACGTAGACTACACGCTGGAGTTCTTGAAGGAGCGAGCGGCGGATAAGTTGCGACCTTGGTATTTGTGGTTGTGCTTCAGTGGTGTGCACGGGCCCTACACACCCGCGGATCGGCATTTAAAAGAGTATCTCAATGCACCTGCGACCAAGATTCCCGTAGATATCTTCGGCCCACGACCTGAAAAACCGGACTACGACGTCCACTTCAGCAGATGGAAGCAGGGCCAAGGAAATGAACCTACTGAGAAGAATCGAAGTCTGGATTCATGGGT
>RFZT01000569.1 GCA_009920585.1 bacterium | reverse complement strand
CCAAAGTTGTTGGCCTTCTTTTTCCCAACCAGACGGGCTCGGGATGGAGAGGATTTCGAGGAGGTTTTTGGTTTTCATATAAGTGAGTGGGTGAAACTAGGTTTGGTTTGAGATGGACGATCCCATTGCCAGCAAAGCCTCTGCGAGCGCGAGGTCTTGCGGATAGGTGATTTTGAAGTTCGGCTGATCGTTTAAAATAGCCACCGGATGAATGCCGTGGGCGATGAGGGCCGAGACTTCATCCGTGGATCCCGCTTGGTGAGCCTGCAGCGCGGCGAGGAGGATGTCGAAGCCGGCCGCTTGCGGGGTTTGCATAGCAAACACTCCCTCGCGAGGCACTGTTTCCAGAAGCACGCCAGCGGCATCGCCGCGATGGAGTGTATCGCTCATGCGTTGGGCTGCCGAAGCGGCTTGGTGGATGCGGGCCGCTGCAAGAATGCAGGTGATCAGGGCTGGGGTCACCAAGGGCCGAGCGGCATCGTGAACAGCCACAAAGTTGGGCGCGAAGGACGCGAGAGCGCGGAGCCCGTTGAGAACGGACGCGCTGCGTTCCGAACCACCGGCGACGATGTGTTGAAATTTCGGGTAGGGCGCCGCGAGCTTTTGAAATTCGGCGATGCGATCGGGAGCGCAGACAAGAACGCCATGCGTGATCTCGGAACATTGCTGAAAGGCCCTGAGCGACCATTCCACGACAGGACGACCTTGAAGCGGCGCGGTCATCTTATCGAATCCCATGCGCGAGCTGCTCCCTGCAGCAACAAGCAAACCCGCGGCGGTGTGGGTGGCATTCATGGCTAGAAATCAAAGAAACCCTGCCCGAGGGGGTTGTATTTATTTTTTCGATTTCGCGCGGGAGATTTGAGGATTTCGATTTCCGCTTCACATTGCGCGAGTCTTTTGCGCGTTGATCTCAAGCGCGCCTCGACTTCGGCTTTGAGCTTGGAAGCAAGTTTGTCGCGGTCTGGCGCATGCCAAAAGGACCAGGCTTCCGTGGTTCGAATCTGACGCAAGCGGCCCTTCAGCTCCCGGGCGCTGCGCATGAACTCGGTTGCCGCACGGCGCATGTGGAAGAGCGTG
>RFZT01000568.1 GCA_009920585.1 bacterium | reverse complement strand
TCGTCGTCGTAGCCGTCGAACCACTTGTTGCAGCGCTTGGAGTAAAAGGAGGGGTAATGGTCGCGGACGTAACGGCTCTTTCCGCAGCCCGGTGGACCCACAATCCAGATCCCACACACGTCACCCAGGTCCTCAACAGCGGCGTGCTTCAGCTTGAGCTTCTCGAAGTAGTTGTGGTAGCGGCACATCATGTCACCCGGGATGGCATCCAGCAAGCCGGCCTTGGCGTTAGCGATCGCAGCGTCGTAGCGTTCCGAGAGGTTGTCGCCGACCTTTCCGGGGAGCGTTCCAGCGGAGTAAGGTTCCTTGTCTTCCTTGCAGCAGTAGTCCCATGCCTGGGCCGGGGTCCCCTTCATCAGTTCCCAGTGGGCAGTTGGGAGCAGTTTACGTACCCCGCTGAGGCGGATGTTCTTCTTGAAGATCACACAGCCCTGGAGATGCGGCGTGCCCGAAGCCCCCACCTCCCGGCCAAACCCGGTGAAGCGAGATTCCAGTGCCTTAGCCGCCTCCACGTCGGCCGGCCCGTAGTTGTTGAGCGTGAAAACCCAGTTACAGCCAATCATGTTATGTGTTATTGTTATGTTCGAGGGGGGTAATAGTGACCCCCTGTTCGAACGTGTGGCGTTGAGATTTTTTGTTTCGTCGGGTCTTTTCAACTGTCACTTCGTCTACGTACGTTTCAATAATTTTTTTATAATCACTGTTGTTCGATTCAATGCAAATTTTTCACTAATTTTGGTATTTAAACCTTTCCTACATACATCACCTGCTTGACCTTGAAGCGGCGCTTGAGCGACTCGAGCGTGCTAGCGTCTGTCCAAATCTCCTCCATGCGGTAGCGCGAAGTCACAATGCAGAACTTGGGGCGCAGGTTCATCATCCCTCCCTTGACTTCGGCGTTGAAGGCGTAGCGGTCAGCCCAAATGTTCAGGTCATAGGCGAGGAAGGCGTGAGAGGTGTCGAGGTCATCAATGAGGATGCAGTCGTGCTTGTCGTCGTCGTAGCCGTCGAACCACTTGTTGCAGCGCTTGGAGTAAAAGGAGGGGTAATGGTCGCGGACGTAACGGCTCTTTCCGCAGCCCGGTGGACCC
>RFZT01000567.1 GCA_009920585.1 bacterium | reverse complement strand
ACGGTTTGCCTGCCGGTGATCCTGATTGTCGGGCTGTTCACGGGCTTGGTGCTAGGCTTGCAGGGGTATCATGTTCTGAGTCGATTCGGATCGCAGGGACTATTGGGGACACTGGTTTCGCTGAGTCTGGTGCGCGAGATGGGCCCGGTGCTGGCGGCGTTGATGTTGATCGGCCAGGCGGGATCGGCGCTGGCTGCGGAGCTCGGCATCCAACGCAATACGGAACAAATCGTAGCGCTCGAGACGATGGGTGTGAATAGCCACGGCTATCTGGTGGTGCCTCGCCTCGTGGCTTCGTTGCTGGTTTTTCCTCTCCAGACGGCGGTTTTTGTCGTGGTGGGATTTTGGGGCGGCAGCCTCTCGGGGTCCTTACTTCTTGGGGTGGACTCGGGCGTGTATTGGTCTGCAGTGCAGCGGGCCGTGGAGGTCCAAGACATGAGGGAATGTTTCATTAAGGCGGCGGCCTTTGGCGTCTTGTCGATCAGCACCTGTGCCTACCAAGGATATCACTCAGATCGGAATGCCTCAGTGATGGGCGCGCGCGCGGTGAGCGCCTCCACAACCCGAGCCGTGGTTTTTTCCAGCATTCTTGTCTTGGTGGCCGACTACATCATTAGCTCGTTTTTTGTCTGAGTATGGGAACATCGAGCCAAAAATTAGCAATCCAAGTCGAAGGACTCCATAAGGCCTTCAACGGAAAACCCGTTCTGACAGGGGTGGAACTGGGGGTTCCTCGCGGCAGTATCTTTACCGTTCTCGGTCCGAGCGGGGCTGGGAAATCTGTATTTTTGAAGTGCCTAGCAAATATCATTCCGCCCGATGCCGGTCGAATCCTTTTCGATGGTAGCGAACTCGCTTTCGGCGATCGAAATTCGCAACTGGAGTTTCGGAGGCGCTGCAGTTTTCTTTTTCAGAGCAACGCCCTCTTTGATTCATTGACGTCATTGGAGAATGTCGCGCTTCCCTTAGAACAAACGACGAGCCTCGCGAATAAAGAGATCCGGAAACGTAGCCTCGAAGCCCTTAATCAACTCGAAATCGAGGAGTATGCAGGCCACTATCCTGCCCAACTTTCAGGCGGAATGCAAAAGCGCCT
>RFZT01000566.1 GCA_009920585.1 bacterium | reverse complement strand
CCGCTTCCGCACCAACCCGGCCCGATGCCGAGCTTCACATCGATCCCCAAGCGCTCCGAGTCACGCACGGCTTGGACAAACGCATTCTGCCACGGTTCGCTCATCCACTGCACCGGCCCCTTCGGAATCCCCATGTCCACCTCAAGGAAGAGCACCTTGTTGATGCCGACCTCCTTCATATCCTCCAACTCGGCGGTCATCTCCTTCGAGTTCAGATTGCCGTCATTGAAATACCAATAAACGCCCGGCCTCGCCGAGTCCGGCGGGTTGTCGAAGCGTTGCTCGAGAGTTTGCTCGGCTTGGAGAGAGCCAATGAGCGCCAGGCTCAGGATCAGGGCGGTTTTTTTCATGGGGTGGGTTTACTTCTTTATCAAAATACTCACAGGGCCGAGGAGGCCGGCGGGTTGGAGGGCGTGTTCGCCGTTTTTTGGTGGATTGTATTTATTGATGTTCGTTTTGGTTCGGCGTTGGTCGGCAGAGAGCTTGCCATCACCGATGAGGCGGTTCGGCCAGTTGTTGACGACTTCGATCTTCAGTTCGTTGTCGCCAGATTTGAGGGCCTCGGTGATGTCCACCCGTCGAGGCGCACACCAGACGACTCCAAGGTCTTTGCCGTTGAGCGTGATTTTCGCTGTCTCGCTGACCATGCCAAGATCGAGATAAAACCTCTTGTCCTTGCTGAAAACTGAAGGCTGAAAACTGAAAACTTTTTCATACACGGCCGTCCCGCTGAAATGTTTCACGGCGTCCTCGGGGCGCTTGGTCCAATCTTCGAGTTTTTCAAAGACCAACTTACCCTCGGCGGCTTCACCGGTGAGGCCGGCGGTTGGGTAGAACCATTCCTTGTCGAACTGCACAGTCCACGGCCCTTCGAGGGTTTGGGCGGTTTCGAGGGACGGAAAATTGCTGCCCTCGCCTGCTGTCACGGTGGTGGGTTTGCGGAAGACGACAAACATCGAGCCGTTCGGATCGAACTCGAGCGGGATGCTGGTGCGGCCGTTTTCGATTTTGAACTCCGGCAGGTCGCGCTGCTCGCCGGTGACGGGATTCCACAACTCAGGTTGGCGACCGGTTTGGCGGAAGGTGGCGGTGACTTTCTCGGG
>RFZT01000565.1 GCA_009920585.1 bacterium | reverse complement strand
TCTCGGAAGGAGGTGTTTTGGTCACTTCTTCGTCCTCCGTTGCCTGGTAATCTAATTCACAAAGGTAGATCGCATCCTGTGGGGTTTCGCCAGCGAAGAGAGTGCGCATGGCTCCGGGAAAATAGCGGTCGCAAACCCCGATGGCATTGGATACCAGGCGGGTGATCACCTCATCTGTGAGCCCTCCATCGGGAATAAGATACCCCATGTGGTAGAGAATCTCCCCGTCACGGTGATCGATCTGGAATCCCCCTAAAACGAGACCGTAATTCGCCCGCGTAAAAAACTCGATGAGTGAGGGGCGCATTTTCTCATCGTTAGCAAGAAACGGATAATCGATATCGATATGAAATATCTCATCGTCATTCGTGAGGCGCAGGCTGATATCGTAGTAGGTATGGGGGCGGTTGAGCTTAAAGTTAATGCGCTTGTTCTCGCGACAAACTGTGAATTTTAAATTCTTAGATTCGCAGTGCTCAATCAACCACTGCAAGGCCTCGTCGCTATCGGATGAAGGGATATCGTCAGTATCTTGGTCGGACATAAAAAAAGGGGTTTCTATTGAATGTTTTTTAAATGCGTTTCTCCAGTATTATACACACCCGAAGTCGCAGCAACTGCGACAGGCAAAAAGAATCCCAAAGCGGGAGTATGCAAACTGGAGAACGGAAAGTCTCGGGTGACTGATGGCGAGTGACTGCCCTCCTTCGGGCTTCGCGACTACGGCGGGACAATGTTGCGAGTTGCTCGAAACGGGTAATTCGGGCGGTTTGGGATTTTGAATGTTGAATGCAGTCAGCTTTTCTTCTCTGCGTTGTAGTTCCCGAGCACTTCGCCAATCACCACGGTGTAGTTGAGGTTTCCATGATCAAGGTCCACATCAGGCAGGAAATCCTCGTCCAGCGAACCGAGAAGCGCAGGCACATCGGATTCCTCCCATCCCGCGTCTTTCAGCAAAATCACGGTTCCTGCAACGGTGCCGCTGGCGAGATAGTGGAGATCGACTGCGGCAACATCCTTGCCCTCACGCTGCGCGAGGAAGCGCTCGGATGATGCCGTGCGGAGAGTGCGTTTCCAAGAGATCATTTTTTGACAGGATTTACAG
>RFZT01000564.1 GCA_009920585.1 bacterium | reverse complement strand
GCGAGGCGCTTCTCTTCGACAATGATGAGGCGAATGTGCTCGAGGAACCAGGGATCGATAGCAGAAATATCGTGCACCTCCTCGACGCTCAATCCGGCTAGGAACGCATACCGGATAAAGAAAATCCGCTCCGCGCAGGGAACTCGAAGTTTTTGACGAATGGTATCCAGATCGGGATTCGTATCCTTCCCATCAGCTCCGAGACCGAAGCGGCCGATTTCCAAGGAACGAAGCGCCTTCTGCAGAGATTCTTTAAACGTGCGACCGATGGCCATGGCCTCGCCCACGCTTTTCATTTGGGTCGTCAGCGTTGGATCGGCTTGAGGGAATTTCTCAAAGGTGAAACGTGGGATTTTGGTGACCACGTAGTCGATCGCCGGCTCGAAGCAGGCGGGAGTAACCCGCGTGATGTCATTTTTCAGCTCATCTAGCGTGTAGCCGACGGCGAGCTTGGCTGCGATTTTCGCAATCGGAAATCCTGTGGCTTTCGAGGCCAGGGCAGAACTCCGCGAAACACGTGGGTTCATTTCAATCACGACCATGCGCCCGTTGGCGGGATTGACTGAAAATTGGATATTCGATCCACCGGTTTCCACTCCGATCGCGCGGATGACGGCGAAGCTCGCGTCGCGCATGGCTTGGTATTCCTTGTCCGTAAGCGTCTGGATCGGGGCCACAGTGATCGAGTCACCAGTATGCACGCCCATTGGATCGAGATTTTCAATCGAACAAATGACCACGCAGTTATCAGCACGGTCACGCATGACCTCCATCTCGAATTCCTTCCAGCCGAGAAGAGATTCCTCAACGAGCACTTCGCTCACGGGAGAGAGATCCAGCCCGCGCAGGACGATCTCCTCGAGTTCCTCGCGGTTGTAGGCGATACCGCCACCGGCTCCGCCTAGAGTGAAAGCAGGGCGAATGATGAGCGGATAGGAACCGATTTCCAGCGCCACCGAGCGCGCTTCCTCAAGCGTGTGAGCAACACCAGAGCGGGCACAATCGAGCCCGATCTCGATCATGATATTTTTGAAAATAAGTCGGTCCTCGCCGCGCTTGATCGCCTCGGCATTGGCTCCAATGAGCCGGGCACCATGACGCTCTAGCGC
>RFZT01000563.1 GCA_009920585.1 bacterium | reverse complement strand
TTAGCAGCCCTTCAGAGTTTTTCATAATAGCATTTTACAAATGCGCATATGAAATTATACATTGATACTTAGCTCATTGCCCAGAATCGGGGCATTGCGCTTTCTACGACGACCTCCTGAGGTGCGAACAGACTCCGCCTGGCTGCGAATCTCCTCTGAATGGACACTCTGCATCTCAGCAGCAGCCGTGGCAGAGCCCATTGATGCCATCGGTCCCATATTCGAAACATCGCTCATGGCCTCCGCCTGGCGAA
Source organism: bacterium (assembly GCA_009920585.1). GTDB lineage: Bacteria > Verrucomicrobiota > Verrucomicrobiia > Chthoniobacterales > Terrimicrobiaceae > UBA967. The sequence goes on along the minus strand of RFZT01000563.1, from coordinate 856 downwards.
CCTCCGCAAAGGTCTTCAGGATGTCATCGACACCACTGGGACCACGCATCTCCCTACGGGCTACACGAGGAGGCTCAACGGACGCAACTGGCTGCGGCATATTCGGCACACGAGCGGAGTTATTGAACGGTCCCGCCTGAGGCATCTGCTGAGGGACCTGGGGTGCCATCGGCGGCATAGGCGGCATCGGCATCCCACCGAATTGCTGCGGCTGTGACGGCTGAACACCCATTGCCATGCCCATGAAATTGCCGAAGCCCGGACCTGCCTGAGCAGCCGCCGCTGCAGCCATCTGCTTCGCCAGTTCAGGATTCTTCTTGAGAATATCATCCATGCTCGGCATCTTCTGACGGAAGAAGGAGTTGCTCATGTGGCACATGAAGCCACTGCCAGCAAGCGCCATGACAAAGCGCACTTCAGGCGCAACCTTTCCACGGTCCTTGTACTTATCGTAGAGTTCCTCGAAGATTTCATCGAAATCCTCGACATTCTCGTGAACGGACTCGGACCAGCCCTCAAGCTTCAGGTCAAACGGGTCGAACTTATTGTTCATCCACTCAAGGCCCGTAACAAGACCCATTGTCATCTGACGCTGAAAACGTAGACTCGTCTCCAGATTTCTAGCATCTACGAGACGGAGATACTCCTGCTTAATTTCTTCGAGGCTGTTGTCCATCGTAAAGTGACGAGTCACAGGAAAGCCCTTTGCCTCCAGGCGCTGGAGTTTGTTGATAAGTTCCACCTTCTCCTTCTTCTCTGCATCAGGGTCACGGCTTGCAGGGAGTGAAAAGACAGGTCCCGTGGCCGTCTGTGAGTTTGAAAAGAGATTTGCACCTACATCACCACCCTGCTCCTT
>RFZT01000562.1 GCA_009920585.1 bacterium | reverse complement strand
TGCCTTTGTATCTTCATTACATGTGTGCGCAGCATCTCGCTCCTTTCCCTTAGGAACCAGACACTCATGGCATACATAGGTCTGGCAGGTCCCACACTTCCACTGTGAACTCAGAAAGCCGCGACAATCATCTACAGGACACTTCTGCGTGAACTGGCGCACCTCCTTCTTGTCTACATCCTGATTCTCAGCCTCTGGAGCAATGCGACCTGCGGCAATCTCACGAAGACGATGCTGGCGATTCTGGAATCGGTAGACCTCGTGGCGTGCTGCGGCAAGTGTCTTCTCCATATCCTGAATTGCCTTCATACTCTCAAGAATCTCCTTATTCATCTCCTCTGCGCGAACCTTGGCACTGATGCGCGGCTGAAGAAGTGGCAGACGCGCCTTCTCACGGTCGAGAAGAATTGCCTCACGATGCGCCTTGAGAGCATTCTTACGAAAACTCATTGACAGATACGAATCAATAAATTCGCGGTTCCATGCACGCTTACAGTTCATGCAATGAGCATCTTGAGGAGACTCAAGCATGTAGCGCTTGACGCATGTAAGACATGCTGCATATTGACAATATTGACACGGTACCTCCTTCCGAAGAGAGCCTGTAACCTTCTCGAGACAGACTGAACACTCCTTGGATGGCGGCATTGTAGTTATACTTTCCATTCGCCTGTTTGGACACATCAAATTTTTTTACGCCGTGGCTAAACGCTGCGTTAGTTTGAAAAATCCTTCGCAACTTGCATTTACACGCCACCACTCACGACATGCAGCCGACATCTCAGACCAGGCGGTCTCCGTGATCTCCGCAATCTGCGCCTTGACCGTTTCGCGAGACTTAATACGAAGATAGTGCACACCTTCGACAGGCGGTGATGCATAGTGTGTCATATCAACGGTCGCCTCAACAACGGGCACACATCCCATCGCCATGCACTCAATTTCACGATGGCACTTCATTCCAAAGCCGGCCAAGCAGAGACCAAATCGCGCCTCGGTGAGTTTCATCAGATACTCCTTCTGTGTAAATGGATACGGAGTTGTGTCACCACGAGCCATATAGTAGTCATCGCACACAGAAGACCAATCACCTTCACGACGACGCTCCTG
>RFZT01000561.1 GCA_009920585.1 bacterium | reverse complement strand
GAGGAGCACAGCGCGTCTCGCCTGTGTGCTGCGGTCTGCTGGGGAGGGTGCGAGAAAGCAGACCAGTCTCCACACGGCCGGGACGGCCATGCCCCCTTCTTTTGCGCTACAAAGTCTAATTTCAAAGGGACAATGGTATCACTCCCCCCTTTCACTTTTTCCTTTCACTTTTTCCTTTCACTTTTTCCTTTCACTTTTTCCTTTTAAGCCCCCTCGCTTTCGACATGGCATCCACCATGCTACTAACGAAGGGCACTGTTTGTTTTGGGCTTTGCCCGCTTTTCAGCGGAGCGGGACGGCGGCCGGTTCGGGAAACAGCTCCCCGTCAAGGGTGCCTTCCGGAGCTGCGGGCCAGACGGAATCCAATGTTGTTGTTCCGGTTGTCCGGGTTGTTGTTGTTGTCGCGGTTGGCAACGGTCGCGTTGTCGGCGTTGTTGTTCCAGCTACCGCCACGGATGCGGCGGTTGGAGGTTCCGTCCAGTCCATGGCCGACGCCCGAAAGTGAGGTTGAAGAGCCTTTTGTCGGAATCGCAAAGTGCACGCCGTTTTTGTAGCCGCTGTCTTTGAACTGGCACGCTGGGGCTGATTCGGACAACCTTCCGCGGTCATAGACCGCCGCTACAGGAGCAACAAGTCGGGCGCGCTCCGCGAATTTCTCTCCGGTTGACTCCTTACTACGGTTGCCCACCCTAGGCTAAACATTTGTCTTTCCCTAGGGATATGCGCTATCGCGCGGGTGTTCGCGCCCGCTCAGTCGCTTCGGGCCAACCTGCGGTTGCTCTTTCTCGCACCTGCCACAGTGCTCGAATCTCTCCGGCCCTCGCGCTTCGGGCTCCGCCCTCCCGCTTCTCGGGCCTCCGTGCTCCGCTTCGCTACGGTTGCCCACCCTGAGCTACACATTTGTCTCTCCCTTGGGATATGCGCTATCGCGCGGGTGTTCGCTCCTCCTTTTCCGCCTTCATCCTTCAGGCTTCATCCTTCAGGCTTTCGCTCCGCTTTCTAGTTTCCCGAACTGCGGGCCAGACGGAAACCGATGCCGTTGTACCGGGAGTCCGGGTAGTTGCCGAAGTCGCGGTAGGCAACGGTCGCGCGGTCGGCGTAGTCGTTCCAGCTACCGCCACGGA
>RFZT01000057.1 GCA_009920585.1 bacterium | reverse complement strand
TCAGCAACCGAACTCCGTACTCTGATCACAAAAATCGGCGTTTTCCCGCCTTTTCTAAAGTGAACTGAGACGGTTCAAATCTGGAGAACTGCATTTGACGAAAAATATCACTTGACCCGTTTTTTGCGGGTATTCGGAGGAGGCCGCTGGAGATATCTCGCCAAAAAGCGTGCGAAAATTGATGTGCTAAAACTTCGGCGACATCAGAGCCCCTGACGCCTGCCAGCTTCTCAATGTAAAAAAACCGATTCGGCGAATTCTTCAAGCACGACAGCCCCATCCTCAAATGGTGGCCCAGCTCCCAAAAACAATTTCACTCACTCAGTCTCAACGGCCACTCTGAACTCAACATCGCCGGACGATTTGTTACTCGCGACTCCACTCGTGCCCACTTTCTCCGCTTCCGCGAAGCCCTAGAATGCTTCAGCATCCCCCAAGCCATCTTAACCGACAGTCTGAGCCTATTCGGCTCAAAACTCCTCAAATGATTACCTCAACCCGCGCAGCGATTTTCAGTACGCCTCGCGAGCCATTGGTGTCGCACTCCTCGTTGCTCCTTCCCAACAATAGAATAGAGCTTCGTGTTCGCTTTTGAACCGTCGCCGACAGATATAAATTTAAATGTTGCTTTTTTTTAAAGGCGCATTAAAGTCATTTTCAGATGAACATTGATCAAAAAATGGAGCAACGGATCACGGTGCGACTCACTGATGATGAACTGAGAGCAACTGAGCGGGCAGCGATTGCCGAAGGGGACCGCAAGGTGAGCACCCTTCTCACGTTTCAGGATGAAAAAATGCAACAGAACGTGGATTTTCATTCCGCCGCGCCGAGTGCTTATACGCAAGACCCAAGGAGCAATCCCGAGTACCAAAGACCGTAGTCGTAGCGAACAGCTAATTTTTAGTGCAAAAAACCGGCTACTCAACTAGCCGGTTTTTTCTTTTTATTCGATTGCCGAATTTGGAATGCCCCCAGAGAAAATGCCAGCGATGGCCATTTTTACCCAAAGCCAAGTCCAACCAGATTAATCGCAACCGACCAAAAGGAATATCCAACGTGCAATAACCCATTCCTGTTAAAGGAAGCCGTAATCGAAAATTGACAAAAGCCCTAACTGCGGGAAAGAATGAGACCCTCTTAGATATCTCCACCAGAATCGATATGTCCGAACCAAACAAAGAAACCGTCCGCATCGTTTTAGGAGGTAGCCCTGACGGCCTACCGAAACCTCCGCTCGCGCCTGCGACGGCGAAAATCAATTTTCCGCCCAAGCCCGCGCAAGTGATGGGAACGGTGGTTCCTTCACCAGCGATTCCCAAACCCGCAGGCGTTCCCTCCGCCCCACTGACTCCGCCTTCAGCGGTTCCACGTCTCGTTCCACCGACGGCCAGCGGATCGGCTCCGGTGCTTCCAATTTCCATTCCCAAGGCCCCGACCGCTCCCGGCATCAGTGCTCCTCCTGCGGCAGGCATCGCGAAACCTCCTGCAGCCATTGGTCTTCCTAAGCCTCCCGCCGCTCCTGGCATCAGCGCTCCACCAGCGGCAGGCATCGCCAAACCTCCTGCTGCCTCAGGCATCAAACTTCCGAGTGCTCCCGCAGCAAAGCCAGCAGGCGCAGCGGGTGCTCCTCCCAAAAAGGAAACCGCGAAGATCACCCTACCGCAACCTGCCAAAACCGTTCCGCAGGCCACGGTGAATTTGAAGCAAGCGGCACCGAAGGCTCCCAAAAGCGCTCCAGAGGCTTCAACTGAGGCCTCTCCGGCTGCAACGTCGGCATCCGATTCCACCTTAATTTTCGGCATTGCAGCCCTCATTGTCGCCCTGCTTTCACTCGGAGTTCAGGTCTGGACGATGACGAGCTGACGCAACCCACATCCTTTTTAATCAATCATCATGGCAAATCCAAACGTTACCGAACTCACCGACGCAAACTTCGACACCTTCATCAAAAACGCGGGGGCTCCTGTCCTTGTTGATTTCTGGGCCCCATGGTGCGCACCCTGCCGCATGCTCGGTCCGATCGTCGACGAGGTGGCCACGGAAAATGCGGGCAAATTTGCCATCGCGAAAGTGAATGTGGACGAGGCTCCCGCCGTCTCCGCTCAATTCGGCATCCGCAGCATTCCTTCCCTCATTTACTTCAAAGGCGGCGCGAAGCACGAGCAATCGGTCGGGATTTCCAGCAAGGCCGAAATCGTCAATAAGCTCACTGCTCTACTCTAAGAGGGGCGCAAACCCATTCGGCAGCTCTTTAAAGTTCACGCACCAAGCACGTCCTGGATTTGTTCGCAGATCGGGGCTCGCGAGCACTTTGCCATCCCAAGGGTTCTCCACCGCTCAGGAAGATTGGAGGCCGTTTTCACGGATTACTGGTCTCAAGGTCTCTGGCGTGTGATGGCGCGCTTGGTGGGCGCGAACCGCTTAAAAAGCCGCTTCCATGAAGAATTGAGCGATGCCGAGGTCTATGCATTCAATGCCTCCGCGCTGGGGCAGGGTCTAGCGCAACGCTTCGCCAAACGTGGCAACCCCTATGGCGCATACCTCCGCGTGGGAAGCCGCTTCGGACGCAACGTTCGCTCCGCGCTCCGTAAGCGCAAGGAACAGCACTGGGAAAACACGGTTTTTTTCGGATATGACACTGGTTTTTTCGAGGCGGCGGCATGGGCGAAAAATCGAGGCGCTGCCTGTGTCGTTGGCCAGATGGATCCTGCTCGCACTGAAGTCGAAATGGTCCGCGAGGAGGAAAAACTTTGGTCCGGATGGGCAAAGAAGCCGCTTGTTGTCCCTGAGGAATATTTTCTCTGGAGGCAGTCCGAGTGGGCCTTGGCCGACATCGTCATGGTGAATTCGCGGTGGACACATGACGCGTTGCTGAAGCAAGGGGTTCCGGAATCCAAGATCGCCATCGTGCCGCTTGCTTACGAAGTCGATGCACTCCAAGAGCCCTCACCGATTGCACCCAAGCGAGACAACGAACCCTTGCGCGTCTTATTTTTGGGACAGGTCAATATTCGTAAAGGCATCCCCTACTTGATTGAGGCCGCGCGGCTCCTGAAGGGGGTTCCAGTTCAATTTGATGTGGTCGGCCCGATCGCCATCGCGGATCAGTTTGTCGTTACTGCGCCCGCGAATGTGAGATTCCACGGCGCTGTGACCCGTGACAAAGTGCAGGACTTCTATGCTCAGGCCGATGTCTTCGTTCTTCCCACAATATCGGATGGATTTGCGCTCACTCAATTAGAAGCCATGTCGCATGGCCTGCCTGTCATCACGACACCAAATTGTGGAGATGTGGTCACCGATGGGGTCGATGGATTCCTCGTTCCTGCCAGGAATGCGACAGCGCTAGCCGCAACTCTGCAAACACTCGTGGACGATCCAGAGCGACTCCAAGCCATGCGTGAATCCGCGCGTGCGCGCGTTGGCGCATTCAGCCTCGATCAACTCGACAAAGACTTGCGGCAACTCGAAGCCCGTCTCCCCCTCCGCCGGAATGAGACGACGTTATCGGAGTTGTAAAAAACAGCTCCCCCTTCAAAGACACGGCAACGCAATCAGCGCTTCGTCTCCACACGCAGCATCACTTCATTGCGCCGAAGGAAAGGCAGCGTCCACGGCGGGTCGAAGTACCCGCAAACCGGCTTCCCTTCTGCAACAAGACTCTTATTGGCGATCCAGCTTTTCAGCAGAGCGAGTTTTTGCGACTCCTTGGCGTCCGAGCGACCTCCACTAAATCGCACCACAGCAAAGCGACCAGCGGGGATTTTTTTGATGGAGAGCGTGGTATCGAGAGGCATAGGCACTTCCTTGGATGAGGAGTCGGATGGCATGATGAAGGACATCGTGCTCTTGCCTTCCGAAATGAAGACGGGCGTCGTCATGGCGATTTTTTTCTTCGCCTCATTTTTGCCGGTGATGTAGCCGAAGAGTTTGCGGAAACCGGTATTCTCATCACTCCCCTTTTCCGACATGGACGTCTCGACCGTGGTCAAATCGGGATAGTCGCGAAGCTCAAATTCCCCGTCGCTCTGAACCACGGTATAAGGCGCCGACTCATACCCCGAACGGGACGTCTTGCAACCCACGAGGGCAATAACGCCCCCACCCACCAGAAGCAGCGAAATAAACACGGTTGAGTTCATTGTTCTACCGTAGCCCAAAATTCCAAATACGCGAATTTCATCGCACGCTAGGACCTCATCGAGGAAAGTTGAAGATATGCCTGAGACTCAACCAACGATGCGCCAACTCAAAAGCCGCGCCCAACTTGTCAAACCGCTCATCAAGCTCGGAAAAAACGGCGCCTCACCCGAATTCCTCACCGAGTTCAACTCGCTCCTCACTCGCCACCAGTTGGTCAAGATTCGCTTTGAAGGTCATAAGGAAGAACGCAAAACCCTCTCCAAAGAACTCGCCACCACGACTGGATCCACTCTCGTCCAACAGGTCGGCCACACCGCTGTTTACCATCTCGGCTCAGTCGTGAAAGAGTGAGCCGGAACATCCCCCTTTTCATAGCCTTTCGCGTGTTCTTCAACGCGAGGTTTTACTATCCGGTCTTGGGGGTTCTTTTTTTGGATCTGGGGTTGAGTCTGGAACAATACGCAACACTTAATGTGATATGGGCAGCCACCATCCTGCTGGTGGAGATTCCCTCCGGCGCCTTGGCGGATGTGATTGGACGGCGTTGGATGGTGTCGCTGGCAGGGCTCCTCATGGTTGCAGAGATGGCGCTCTTTGCCTTCGCTCCGATCGGGCCATGGCTATTTCCTCTCCTTATCTTAAACCGTATTATAAGCGGAACGGCGGAGGCCTGCGCCAGCGGAGCCGATGAGGCGCTAGCCTACGACTCCCTTCCAAAAGAGGGTCGCGACGAGAGATGGAGATGCGTCTTAGTGAATCTCATGCGCTGGTCCTCCGGAGCTTTTTTCATCGTTATGATTACTGGGGCACTCGCTTTTGACCGGCATTTTGTGGAAGCGGTAGCTGGCCTCTGCGGTTGGCATATCGGAGCAGGGATCACCATACGCTGGCCGGTTTATTTGACCCTAGCAACATCCGTGCCCGCGTTCCTTTGCGCGCTAGCCATGCGAGAACCCCCAACCAACCAGCAACCCCGCACACAGCATCAAGTCCGCGAAGCACTGGAAAACATTCTTGGCGGGGCGCGCTTCGTCTTTTCCTCTCCACGAGTCCGATGGCTTATGCTCTGTGCCGTTTTATTTGACTCTCTCGTGCGCCTATTCCTGACCTTCGCTAGCAATTACTATCGCCTCATTGGTCTTCCGGAATTCGTGAATGGTTTTCTAGGTTCTCTTTATGCCCTGCTAGGATTTCTTGCTGCGGTGCTCGCCCAGCGCATGATCTCGCACTTGAAGCCCGCGATGATTTTTACAACCTTGGGGATTCTGGTTTTTGCACCCCTAGTTGGCCTCTGCTTTGCCACACCGATCTGGGGGCTTTGGGTGGTGATACCGATCGGACTCTCTATGCCAATGATGCAGTATTTTGTCTCGAGCTATCTCAACGAGTGGACTGAGTCGAAGCTGCGTGCAACGGTATTAAGTTTTCGAGGGGTAGCTCTCAATATCGGCTACGCCTTTGCTGGCATCGGATTTGTGGCCGTAGCCTCGTCGATACGAGCTACCGGAATAGACCTTTCGGAGACTGCCGTCTTTGCGAAAACATTACTCGCCTTGCCGATAGCCTTCGCTCTGGGAAGCCTGATATTGATGTTGGCGGCTTGTGGAAAACGGAAGGCTCCAATAGAAAACTGAAACACTACTCCGCTGGCGCATCTCCCGCCTTGGTATTCTTGGAATCCTTATACCAGAGGATGCCGTGCTGACGGAGATTGAAGATGAGCGCTCGAACGTTCTCGGCTGTTTCCGGATTGCTAATGAGCATGCCGAGTACTCCCTTGCCTTTGCTGACCTGATCAACAAGCGAACGAACGCTTGTGAGCGTCTTTTGAAGCTCGTCGGCGGCTTTTTTAGCAGAATCGACCGCTCCTTGACTGCTTTTTACGGTGAGCGTCGCCTGGGACATGAGCGTGTCAGCCTTCAATGAAGCCTCCGCAATTTTCTCCGAGGTTGTCTGCAGATTTTTGATCGTATCCGTGATTTTCTGTAGCTCGTCTTTGGAGAGGATGGAGTCGTTGATTTTGGTGACAGCCGTATTCACGTTGCCGATCGTCGTCCGTAACTCCGCAATGAGATCGCCGGCTCCAGAGGTCATCCCCTCAATGCCATCAGGCACATCCGACCCTTTGACCACAGCATCAGGCTCAATGATCTTTTGCTCATTGAGCCCCTTCTTAAGATTGACCTGGATAAATTTGTCACCCAGAAGGCCGGAGCTTCCGATGGTAAAGTCACTGCCAACGGGAATTTTCACCTGATCCAGAATACGGAGTTCCACAGAGACGCCACGCATATCGGGCTTAATGATCGGGTCGCTCGTCATGCGGCCAACCTTGGCTCCGGCGAGCAGAACCTCGGATCCGCGAAGCAGCCCGTTGGCATTCGCGAACTCCACACGGATATTGTAAAAATTGTTAAGGCCCTCGCCCATGCGGCCAAAATACACAACCATCAGGCCCACGGTAATAAGCCCGATCAATATAAATACCCCTACTTTGGCCTGCGTGGAATAGTCTTCTCTGGTCATTTGGTGTGCTTCAATAAATGGTTTCGCCTGATCTTCCATCCACAAAATCCCGGATGTTTGGGTCGGTGGTCTGGCGGAGTTCCTCCGGTGTGCCGATAAAATAAATGCGGCCCTCGCTGAGGAGAGCCACCCTGTCCGCAATGTGATAGCAGCTCACCATATCGTGAGTCACGACGATGGATGTCACATGCAGTTCTTTTTGTAAATGTCGGATGAGCTTGTTGATGCTGTCCGAGACGATCGGATCCAAGCCCGCCGTGGGCTCGTCATACAAAATCACCGCCGGAGGAGAAATGATCGCGCGGGCCAGCGCGACACGCTTGCGCATTCCTCCACTGAGGTTGACCGGCATCTTATGCTCGTGGCCGGTCATATTCACCATCGCGAGCGCTTGAGCGACTTTCTCGCGGACAATCGCAGGGTTTTTTTCGCCCCTCTCCCGAAGAGGGAAGGCGACATTATCAAAAACATTCATCGAGTCAAAAAGCGCACCGTCCTGAAAGAGCATGCCAATATGTCGCCGGACCGGCTCCAATTGACGCTCGCTGAGCTGCGTTACATCCATGCCTTCAAAAAGAATGCTCCCTGAAACGGGATGCATGAGTCCGATGAGATGGCGAAGAAAGACACTCTTGCCGCCTCCACTTTTACCTAGGAGCACGAGCGTTTCGCCCTCGATGATGTCCAGCGAGAGACCGCGCAGGATTTCCTGGTCGCCGATTTTTTGAACGAGGTTTTTAACCTCAATGAGTGGCTTCTTTGTCATTATCCAGCGGGAAAGATGATGTTGAGGGCCATAGTCAGGAAAAAGTTCACTATCAGGATCGCCAGCGAGCAATTCACGACAGTGTATGTCGTGGCGCGACCGACCCCCACCGCGCCGCCCTTAGCGTTGAGACCCTCGCGACAACTTATAAAAACAATAATCCCCGCAAAAAAGAAACCCTTCACCAGCGCCATCACGATATCGCTTGAATCAACCCATTTCTGCGTGTTCGCCAAAAAATAAACCCCTGAAATGTTGAGCACTTTCACGCCCACATAGTAACTAGCGAGAATACCGCAACCCACAGATTCCGCGACCAGAAAGGGCATCGAAATGAACATCGCTATGGACCTTGGAACAACAAGGTAGTCCACCGGACTCACCGCTAGTGCACGAAGAGCATCGATCTGCTGAGTGACCTTCATTGTTCCTATTTCTGCACTCATCGCAGCCCCGACTCGACCCGCGACCATCACGCCCGCGAGCACCGGCCCCAACTCCCGAAACATCGACACCGCGACCACGGACCCAACCGCCGTTTCCATATTCAGACTCGCAAACTGAAAATACGCTTGCGCCGTGAAGACGGCTCCAGTGAAGGCTCCCGTTACTACAACGACCAACTGGGATCGGTATCCGATCTCGGCGATTTGGTAGATCACAAGTCGCGGCCGAATCCGCCCCCGCGCAATCGAAAGCAAGGTCTCCCCGGCCAACATAGCCACTTCACCCAAAAAGATGAGAACGTAGGAATAAACCAACTTGATGTATGAGATGAGAACCATGCTGAAAGCGACGGGAATGGAAAAAACCGCCTTAAAATATCCTCTGGGTTTTTTTGCGGGAATTCATCTCCTCAGGCAATCGCCCCACAAACTTGAGAGCCAGTTCCAGCTTCGAAAAAATAGCTTCAAAGGTGCTGAGACGCGGAACCTCCCTTGCGAATTCCATGTATATGATATCGTGATCCGTATCGACCTTATAGCGCAGCGCAGGGATCACATCCAACTCGAGAGCCAAGCCCAACATCTTGTCAGGCGAGCAAACCCCATCGGCATATACTTCTATTTCGACCATTTTTCGATTTTCAACTGAAGCCCCCTCAAAGCAAGGCGGATTTTCAAACTTAAAAGCCGCTCCCCTCCCCTGCCTAAAGCCTTGCGGGATTCGAGTTGAAATCAGTCGTACCATCATACAGCATCACTCACCGCTTTGACTAAAATCCGTTTCCAATCCCTGCTCGCTGCCGGCCTTCTCTGCTTGAATGGAAATCTTCTCGCCGAGGACGCATCCAATGTCTTTTTGCAGGCTTATCAGGAATTTCAAGCTGGCGAGAAATGCGAACGCGATAGTCAGAATCGTGATGCGCTGAACCGCTACACGACCGCCCTAAAAACATTAGAGCAACTTCAAAAGACCGATCCCACTTGGCAAGAAAACGTCGTCGCTTACAGACTCAGAAAAGCCCGTGAGAGCATCGAACGCCTCCGCTTGGTGATTGCCAATACGCCGACCGCTTCGGAAACGGTCATCGCTCAACTCCCCTCCAAGGGATTTGACATCGATATCCCGGAACCGCTGGTGAATACGCGACCATCGGATGAGCGCCCGCAACCAGATTTGGCGAGCAAGGCCTCATCCTCCCCATTACTCGAAATGCAACGGGCGCTAAAGGCATCACGCAAAGAGGTGGATCGTCTCGAGCGGCAACTCCAAGATCAACTCGAGCGATCCAACGGACAGTTAGCGAACGCGAAGATGGAAGTCGAAAAAACCAAGACCGAGCTTGTTGAATACAAGTCCAAGCTCGCTCAAGCCGAAGACTCCCTTTCCAATGCCACACGTGATCGCGACAAGTTCAAATCCATGGCGACCGCTCCGGAGAAGCGTTTCGAGCAACTCTCCACACGCATCACCCAACTCGAATCCGAAAAAGAAGCCCTCCAGGAGGAAAACGACCGCATAGCTGCGAAACTCGATAGTGCGGCCACCTACGTCCAGAGCTCCAAAGCCGCTCTGTCGGATTCAGAGGCAGACCGCAAATCGCTAGCCCGCGAGCGCGACCAAGCTGTCGCTCGGACAAAACGCATCAAGGATAACGACTCTGAGGTCGAGCGCCTGAACGAGCAAATGGCGCAGATGAAAAAAGAATTCCAAATCGACAAGTCGGCCTTGGAATCTCAATTGGCCGAGCAGAAACCGAAGCTCGATCAATTGGCCAAAATTGTAGCAGATAATAAAGTTCTAGCGGCCAAGTTGAACAATGCAGAAAAAATCCTAGCCGAAGGATCCAAAACCGACAGTCAACAAGCGATGCTGGAAATGGCGAGCCAGATGGACTCTCTGAAAAAGAACGTCGAAACCCTCCAGTCCGAGTTGACTGCGCGTAATGCTAAAATCCAAGGTCTGGTTGCGAACCTGAGCGAGGCTACGGCGGAGAGCAATCGACTGAAACTCGACCCCAAGCCGAACGAGGAACAAAAACGCCTCACAGACGAAAACGAACTCCTCCGCAATATTGTTTTGCGCCAACTCAAGGAAGTCAACGAGCGCCAATCTGCCGCCACCGATCTGGAAAGACAGCTCCTAGAGCTGGAAGTGAAATCCGAGTCGGTCCTGGATCGCATTGCCGATGTCAAAGCCCCCCTTAGCCCGCTGAGTGACGAGGAAAAGCTGTTATTTAAAGATCCGGCCGTATTTTTATCCGCGCCTAACTCGAATTCCTTATCCGTCTCGATGGTGGTTGTGAAACAGACTGACCCATCCCAGAAATCGGCGACCCCTGAATCCGTTTCGCAATCAACCTCGGTAAGCGATGATGTCGAAACCCTCGACCCCAAAGCACGTGAACTGGCAGACCTAGCCGCAGAATTGTATAAGGACAAACGGTACTTCGATGCCGTTATTATCTATCGCCGCGCCCTCCAAGCTGCCCCCGACAACCTTTTTGTAGTAGCCAATTTGGCGATCGCCAAAATCCAAGTCGGTAAGATTCGTGATGCCCAAGCCGGGCTTGAAAAGGTTCGCGCCCAAAAACCCAAAGATCTTTTGGTTTTGACCAACCTCGCCATTGTTTATTCGAAATTGAAAGATTTCGACAAAGCGATTGAAACCCTCAACGAGATTCTTTCACTGGATCCTAAAAACGCCATCGCCCACAACTACATGGCCATCGTTCTTGGAAAAACGGGGAAATTCAAAGAATCGGAAGACTACTTCCTGCGCAGCATCGCGCTAGATCCGAGCTACGCCAAGGCCCACTTCAATCTGGCCGTCATGTATATCGCCCAAACCCCTCCCTCACTCGATCTCGCCCGCGCCAGCTATGAAAAAGCCAAGGCCCTCGGAGCTGACCCCGATGAAGTCCTCGAGCGTCGATTAAATCCCACGCCGAGCACCACGCCGAGCACCACGCCGAGCACCACGCCGAGCACCACGCCGAGCACCACGCCGAGCACCACGCCGAGCACCAC
>RFZT01000560.1 GCA_009920585.1 bacterium | reverse complement strand
CACGGGGCGCGTCCAGCAGAAGAATTGATGATCCACATTAAGCAGAGCCAGCGCGCCGGTGACATCCCAGCCCGTCTTCGCAAGAGCCTCGCAAGCCAGTGTGCCGTAGGAATTCCCAGAGGTATCGGCGGAGGCCCACACTTCCGGGGCGAAGAAATTCCAGTCCCCATGGGCGTCCTTGGGTGCATCTGGCCAGCGGGCCTCGAGCATAGGCTTGCCATTGTAGAAGAGTTGACGAACGGAGGGGGTCTCCCAAGTCGCAACATAAACCCCCTTCTGCGGTGTTTCCTCCCAAGAAAGTTGGAGCACATCGAGACCGGAGAGGATCGGTTTTTCCCCTTGGAATGAAGTCAGCGTGATCGGTGCGCCTTCCTTGCCCGATTTGTTATCCAACGCAACCGCTTCGCGATAGGTTCCCTCGCGGAGAATGATCGTGTCGCCAGCCGTGGCCTTTCCATAGGCGCTCTGGATCGTGCGGAGCGGCGCGGTGGCCGATCCGGTTGCCGCATCATCGCCATTGGGAGCCACGTAAAGTTCGGCGGCGTGCAGCGGAGCCAGCGGGAGCAACGCCATAATAAGTCTCAAATACGAAGCAGCAGTGAAATTAGCGATCATAAGAGTTCTTTTCATAATATAATTCAGCAAATCAAAAAACTTGTTTCAGCGCCGTCCGGCGGTTTTTGAGTCAATCACCTTTTGCCCAATCGACAAGGGTCTTGTCCAGTTTAGAAACAATGAATATGGTTAAAACATTCATCATCATTGAAAAACAAGTATATAAAAAAGTCACACATTTCGGAGGTAAAATTTCGAAAGATTCTGAAGTGTTTTTGCGTAGATATCCCAGCCCTTTCCGCAGCGGTTTTGAACGGGGTCAATCACAAGACTACGCAGCGAATTTACAGTCTGCTGCGTGAGCGCATAGTTGATATGGCCATTGAGGAATCCAAGCCGTTTGTCGGAGATATTGAAGTTGATGAAAGCTATTTTGGCCCCAGGAGAGTTCGTGGCAAACGCGGAAGAGGTGCGTCCGGCAAAATCCCTGTTTTGGGCCTGCATAAACGACAAGGAAGGGTGTTTTTGAGTGTCGTCAAAAACTGTTCCAAGGCAGAGCTTATGCCAATTCTTCAAG
>RFZT01000559.1 GCA_009920585.1 bacterium | reverse complement strand
TCAGGGGGGAGACTTGCAATGGAATGCGCGATGTGTTTGTTGTGTGGTATGTCCCATTCATTATTGGCGTTCTCGGCACCTGGTTTTCCTGAGTTGGTTTTCATTTTCTTACTCTGCCTACTGATGTTCGGAGCAAAGAAATTGCCGGAACTCGCCAAGGGGCTTGGTAAAAGTCTCGGAGAGTTTCAGAAAGCCAAGGCCGAATTCGAACGTGAAATCGCGAAGGCTGCCCAGCCTGTGGAAATCAAGGACCAACCAGACAAAGTCGCTTATATACCGAATTCGGTCGCAGCGGTTTCATCGCCAGAGCCGTCTGAGCCTAATTCGGGAGTCACTTCTCCAAAGGCTTAATGCTTTTAGTGGCTCGTTGAAGCGGGCTTTTGGGGAAAGATTAGGATACTCACAAAAATCAAGGCTAGGAGAACGCCAGAGGCCGAGTATCGGCTTAATGCAAGCCCTCCTGCTTCGATTGGTTTATCCAGAAAATCCCCGATCACCGCGCCAAGGGGCCTGGTGAGAATGAAGGCTCCCCAAAAAAGACACGTGCGAGAGAGGGTCGTGAGCGCGTAACCGAGTGCAATCAAGGCCAGCAAAGAGCCAAAAACTAAGGCGGCGCTGAGATAGCCGAGACCAAGGGAATCAGCAACCCAATCTCCGAGAGCCGTGCCCAAGGTTTGAGAAAAGAGGATGGTGATCCAGTAGAATATTTCGCTCTTGCGGGAACTCACGCTTCCAACGGCAATAGTCCCAAGGGTGCTATACCACAAAAGCAGGGTGCCGATGAGCAGGAGAAGAATCAGAGACGATCCGCCTGCGTAGCCGATGTTCAGGGATCGGTCGGCAAAGTCGGCAAGCGTGGTGCCGACGGTTGTCGTAGCCACAATAGTTGTCCAGTAGATCCCCGTATGAAAACGCTTGGCTGCGGTTTGAACGAGCACGGCCACAAGAAAGAGGACGAAAAAAATGACGGTGCTCACCAAGTAGCCCAAATCCAAGGACATCGACAGGGCGTCGCCAGCCGTTTCTCCCAATGTCGTGGCAAGGATCTTAATGACCCAGAAGACCAGTGTGACCGCTGGGACTTTCGCTAATGTTTCTTGGGTGGTGGTCATCGATTTCGCGCTTCAAAAAAAGCTGAT
>RFZT01000558.1 GCA_009920585.1 bacterium | reverse complement strand
GTCTCGTCGTCGGCTCTCCTCTTTACAGCCCCTCAAACCGCTCTAGCATTGGCTGTGCGGTTTTTCTCTGAATCTCTGTGAAACTTGTTGAAAGTTGCTCTAAATAGCTGAAAATGCCTTTATGGACGCAACGGACGCAACACGACGCAACAAGCCAGTCATCACCATCAGAGAGGCCACGGTGCGTGGGCAAGCCCGCCACGTTGTTTTCTCGCGCATCGGCGGTAAGGAGAAACGCACGTTCTTTAATACCCGCCTCGAGGCACGCCTTCACCGCGATGCTCTCGCTGAGAAATTAGAGACCGGAGGCACCGACGCCTTTAAAGAATCCTCGGGGATCACGGTCGAAAAGGCGTGGAAGGAATTTACCCTGGTGAGAATGCCGAAGCTCAAGGTGGGCAATCATACCCGGCTCTTGAATTGGTGGTGGGGGCATTTCGTTGAGAAATACGGCGCGATGGGTATCAATGACATTAAGCCTGTCCACATCGAGGCGTTCCTATCTCGCCCAAGTTGGTGCGGGACTACGGCGCAACAGGGGTTTGTTTATCTTCGCCTCGTATGGAATTGGCTCGTTCGCTACGAGCTAGCAGCGGGCAACCCTGTGATGAAGATCGACACGCCAAAGGCCGCGCCGGAGCACCATTTACTGACACTCCCGCAAGTGAAGCGTCTCCTTGCTCTCACGAAAAAAAACAACCGCCTGCGGGCTTGGCTTGTCCTCGGCTTGTTTGGAGGCATGCGGATTTCGGAGGTCGGGCGATGCCTGCCGAAGCACATTGAGGCGGAGGAGATATTTGTGCCAATTCGGAAATCCACCGACCCTAAGCCGCGCCCGCGATTCGTCCCGATCCAGCCGGCGCTACGGCGACACCTTCCGAAAAAATGGGACTGCCTTGATGAGGATTTTATTAAACGTCAGCGCACCGAGCTGGTGCACGCTATGGGGTGGGCGGAGTGGCCACAAAATTGTCTCCGGCATACGGCGGCCTCCATGCACCGAGCCATGTGGCAGGACAGCACGAAGACCGCTTATTTCCTTGGCCATTCATCCCCTCGCATGGTGGAGGACAAATATGCGCGGGCGGTGCGGCAAGCTGAAGCCAAGGCATTTTGGGCTTTGTAAAGTAATTAAAGTGA
>RFZT01000557.1 GCA_009920585.1 bacterium | reverse complement strand
ACTGAAGGCCTGCTACGACATTGAGTTTTTCGATTTCGGCGGCGGCATTGGCATCGTTTACGATGAAGCCCTCGGAAGTGGATCTCCCGATTGGTGGAGCCATGGCGACCAAGCCCGTCGCATGACCCCTGAGGACTACGCCGCAGCGATCATACCCGCGCTGAAGCCACTCGGGCTACGGATTCTCTTTGAGCCCGGACGTTTCCTCGTTGGCAATGCTGGCGCCCTGCTTTCGACCGTTCAATATGTGAAGCAGACGCCCGCCAAAACCTTCACTATTGTCGATGCGGCAATGAATGATCTCATTCGCCCCGCCCTTTACGAAGGGTGGCATGAAATCGTCCCGCTTCAGCAAGCGAAGGAGCAACCGGTCACGATGGATGTCGTTGGGCCGGTCTGCGAAAGTGGAGACTTTTTTGCGCAGGATCGAGGCATCCCTCCGCTTGCTCCCGGGGAACGAATCGCAATTCTGAGTTCCGGAGCCTACGGGTTCGTGATGTCCTCGAATTACAACTCGCGTCCGCTTTTGCCCGAAATCCTAGTCGATGGTGACAAAGTTCACCTCGCCCGCTCTCGCCAAACAATGGATGACCTCATTCGCGGCGAAGCGCTACCTTGATCCAGTTGGTCGATTTTACTGGGCCTGCATGCCAATGATGCGGCCTGAGTAACCTGTCATCTCAAGATACCCTTTGCCTTTGACTGGTTGGCCGTCGCGTGTGCCCTCAGTGCTCACCGTTCCCTCCCAGTAGGAAAATGGCTGTGCTGCTAACTCCTGATCTTGAAAACGGGCGCGCACGGTCAGATCGAGTTTCCGACTTGTAATCGAGATTTTCCAAGCCACGGGATACCGAGCCTTCGTATGGGGACTCGTCCACCAATCGACCGGCACCAATTCAAAATCGGCGAGGCGGATTTTTTGACTTTCACCTGATTGCGAAACAAACGTTCCTGAAGAATACGGGTCGCGTCCTCCCTCCTTGGTGCGGATTTGAAATAGCATGAGGTCGCTGCCATCTTCGAGTTGGAGGCTGAACCAATCCCATCCTGTTTGATTGGCAGCGAGTTGATTGGTGGCCCATTCGTGGTCGAACCAAGTCTTCCCCGTTAGCATATGCTTCCGGCCATCGATTTCGATGG
>RFZT01000556.1 GCA_009920585.1 bacterium | reverse complement strand
CCTAAAGGAACGCCATTAACGATGGTCCCAAGTGTGCTTCCCCGATCGCGCACAAAGTAGCGATCCCCCTCACGCTCGATAGAGCAGTGATTTCGCGAAACCTGAAATGGGAGGGTATCGGATATCTCAAAATCGTTCGCAGAAAAAATCTCGGGTTGGTGTGGCGGAGAATACATTTTCCGCCCAATGCAAAAGGGAAATTTAGCCAACTGCATCGCTTCATACCCATCCGGCATCTTCGACGAACAAACCGGTGTCATTGGCGTTAATATGACCGTCGAAACGGTCGCGGTTGCGGGAGCATTGGTTTCCATATGAGGGTTGAGTATATTGGGAGAGGGATAAGAAATGGGTGTCCGGTCATGCTGGGGCACATTTTCCAACGTCGCCTCTCGAATCTGGGCTTTAAGGCTCATTTCATGATGTAGACGATTTGAGACAGAGCGCAACCGTTCAAATAATGCCGAAAGGTACGGAAGCAATCGTTCGGGTTTATCGAGGAGGGTAGACTGAAAATCTTGCGGTCCCATGACCTCGCATTCCGTGAACTCCAAACAATGCGCACAGGCCGACCTCGGCCGCTCATCGATCATGGCCATCTCTCCAAAAATGTCTCCCTCTCCGAGTTGGGCTAAGATCACGGGCTTGGAATCGCTGGTGGCGGTGATTTCCACCCTTCCTCGAAGAATGCGATAGGCCTCCTGACTTAGATCTCCTTCCTTAAAGATGGTGCTACCCGGAGGAAATGTTGCGGTTTTCATGAGTGGGTAGGAGGTTCTCCGGATGATGCTGGTTTAATTAGCATCAGCATCCTGTAACCAAGCCAGCGCCTTGGTGTAGCTTTGACGCTCGAGGTAATGACGGAGGGTGGGATCGGTGTCCGAAGGAAGGTTCGCAACTAATGCGTCCAGATTCGCGGCGGCGGATTTCAGCGCCTCAAGGTGCGCGGCGGAGTCACGGTCACGGAAGGCGTGGTCGGCCACGATGTCGAGGCGGGTTTGGACAGCTACTTTGAGGTTTTGATAAAGGCTCATGTCGCGGCGGGCTCCTCCTCAAGAGTCTCAGGCTGGAGGTTCTCCGCAACGGAGGCAGCGATCGCGATATCTTCACTTGCGAGGTTCTCGGATTTTCCGAAAACATT
>RFZT01000555.1 GCA_009920585.1 bacterium | reverse complement strand
CGCCATGCGGGTAACGCAGCAGAAACTCGGCAAACTGCTTACGTGCTCCCGCGTAGTTGGCGCGCTTGAAAACCGCCTTGGCATTGTCAAACTCTGCCTTCTCGGAACTCTGGGCGAAAAAATTCGATCCGTCCTCATTGACCAGGATCGGCAAGCCATTGCGAAGTTCATCCAAGGCGCGCTGAAGCTCCTTTGACTTACGCTGCTCGCCGAGCAAAGCCTGCTGCTGATCGTCCTGACGCCCTTTCAGCGCTCGCAACTCGTCGATCTGGCTGTTCTGGCGGCCGCTCTGCGCCTGCGATTCTTCAATTTGGCCGCGAAGGTTACTTACCTCTTGCCGAGATAACTCGAGTTGCCCTAGTAGTCGAAGAAAAGATCTACGAATATCGCTCACTTCCCGGCGGGCAACCTCGCTTTCGATACGGACTTTTTCTAGCTCAAGTGTGAGCACATCCACACGCCTACGTTCGCTCAATAAGGCGCCACGCAGGTCCTCATCAGGACCAGCTGCGTCGGAATGCGTATCGAAAAAAATTAAAAGTACGGTGAGCCCAATACATGAAGCTCTAACTAGAGGTCGGCGAGTATCGACAAACAACATGGTCAAGACGGAATCTATTTAGTTTCAAATAAATCAACGGAAATTGATCTCAACGCGGCGGTTTTCCTGCATGGCCGCTTCAGAAGTGCCAGGAACCGCTGGCTTCTCTTTGCCAAAACTCACCGCTTCCATCTGGTTATCCGCCACACCCAACAAAATTAAGGCGTCGCGCACTGCATCCGTGCGCTTTTGACCAAGAGCGACGTTGTATTCACGCCCACCACGATCGTCCGTATGTCCTTCAAGTGCTACGCGCAACCCAACGTTAGCACGCAATCGACGAGAGTGTGCCTCCAATATAGGAATGGCTTCCTCTCGGATGAGAAAACTATCAAAGTCGAAATACACGATACGCTCCCGCATAGCAAGCGCTATGGCTGTGGCTTCTGTTTGAACTCGATCTTGTTCTGCCTTCTTTGCCAGTTCATCTTTTAACCGCTCCTCCTCTGCCCTGCTCACGAGCACGCTTGCTTGTTTCCCTCCCCACGCCTTTTTTTTCGCGCCTAGCATTGTGAAGAAATCCACATAATTGGAGAGTGG
>RFZT01000554.1 GCA_009920585.1 bacterium | reverse complement strand
ACGCCCTCAATGTCTATGATTCCCAGTACGGTATCAGGCCTGAAAGGGGGGATTGCATAAGAGGGCGCAAATCGCGCTTTGCTGAACTGTAAATCGGCGCCCTCATCACCGGCATCGCCTTTGAACACGAGCATAAAGGGTTTTTGCTCAAATTTGATAAAGCGGAGCTTTGTGAATTTGGGAGGAGTCGATGCCTTGTTTTTTGGATCTGATTTGTCTTTGAATTCCTCCAAATTTGTAAAGCCGTCGCCGTCGGCATCCTGGTCTTTAACATTTGCATCCGCGTAGTTAAGGCCGAATTTAATGAGCCAGGCATTGGTGATGGGCGGGTGAAGTTGTTCTTGGCCCTCGATGGGGTCAATGAGTTTATCGCCTTTTAAGATGAAGAGGCGAGAGACAAAAAGGTTTCCGCGTTCCTCATTGGACTGGGATTTTTCATTCCATAAAAAAGGCTTTTCGGTAATGACCTTGGCCTCCTCAATGGCAGTCGTTTCTGCCGGGGTGGCCTTGGATTTGTTTGTAGTATTCCATGATTATTGTTTTTTAGGGGGCTCGGGTTCCGTGTTGGGAAAGTCCAATATTTCCAGAATCAGGTCGGTTTTTACGGATTCATTCCCAAGGAGGACTTGAAGAGAAGTAGGGCTTTTATCTTTGCTGGGAATCGCTGGGTCTTTTTTCGATGGGGCGGCGGGTTTGGTGTTTTCCATCGTGAGGGAGCGAATGATCAAAAAAGCATCGCTTTTTGGTATCAAATTGATCGCGTCTCGCGTTTTGTCCTGAGAGGCGGTAAAGGAGAGTTTAAATGTTGTTTTGAGGATTGGGGTTTTTGGAGTCGGCGTTGTTTCAACGGATTTCTTGGGAGCAGGGGGGGGCGTGGGAGTCGGCGTTGCAACGGGGAGAGCTTCCCTTTCTAGGCTGTTGATGGTTTCCACGGGGAGGGCAAGTAGACTAATTAGGAGTTTTTGAAGCACCTTGAAGTCGCGATTGAGGGCGGGAGCGGCCTCGGGAGCGGGCAACTGGGATTGGTATTCGTCAAAACCGAAAAAGAATTTTTCAGGCAGTTTGATGTTAGTGCTCTGTGCTGTTTTGCGGAGATCGTTAACGCCTTCGCGAAGTTTGTCCTGAAATTCCTGCGGCGTGA
>RFZT01000553.1 GCA_009920585.1 bacterium | reverse complement strand
GCTACCCAGCCAGCGCCCGCTGGCATGTGTTCGCTCACTCTCAGTTCGGTCGCCTTGACAAATTCTCCACAGATGGCAAATTGCCATCATGATTAAAACGCAAGTCCAGTTGCCGGACGAGCTCTACTACAAGGCCAAAGCGATTGCCGATCAAAGGGAATGGTCGCTGGCTGAGGTGGTGCGTCGGGGACTCGAATACATGGCGCTGACGTATCCAGTGAGGGCGTCTGCCAATCAATGGGTGCTCCCCGTGCTGAAGAGCGGAGATTTTCGACCCAACTTCGATGAGCTTGATCTAAAGGCGCTCGCGGAAAGTGACGAGCTTAGGGATGAATGAACATGACCAGTATCGACACCAACATTCTGCTTTATTCACTCAATCCCAATTCCATTTGGCATGAGGCTGCGGTGAGTTTTCTGCGGCAGAATCTGGGCATTTCATCGGTGAGGATCGCCATCACGGATTATGTGCTTGTCGAGCTCTATGTCCTACTGAGGAATCCTGTCGTCATGGCGAAAGCCCTTACGGCCAATGCCGCCCGAGATTTGGTCATCTCCTATTGGGACGCCCCA
The DNA here is from genome assembly GCA_009920585.1 of bacterium. Taxonomy (GTDB): domain Bacteria; phylum Verrucomicrobiota; class Verrucomicrobiia; order Chthoniobacterales; family Terrimicrobiaceae; genus UBA967. The sequence goes on along the minus strand of RFZT01000553.1, from coordinate 571 downwards.
AACGTGTCTAGGATAGAAAATGGCAACGTGATGGATGAGGTGTGGAACCTAGCCGGAGGCAGGAACTTTGCCCGCCGCCGGATTTTTGATGCACGGCTTGCGTTGACACTGAGGCAGTGCGGCGTGACGCATTTTGCAACGGCCAATGTAAAAGACTTCGAAGGCTGGGGTTTCGAGAAAGTCTGGAACCCGCTCATTCCATAAAACCACAGCAAATCATCATCGGAGATCCGAAGCTTGGACAATATTGACATGATTAACAAGATTGACACGATTGGGCAGGGAGGGGTGGACATAAAATGGTAGGGTTGGCGCGCTCTCCGAGGCGTAGGCTACGAGCCGGAGGCGCCTTTGCATCCCAGAGACGGCGCGTGGGCCTGATGTTTGGGACACCGGCGGCGCGGCGTCCCTACCTTTTTAACGATTTGGATTTAAGCTCCGAGCAACGAGCCCCTTTCCAAATAGGTAGGGATGGCGCGCCGTCGCCGTCCGTCTCCCGCTCAGTTGATTCGCAGGATCTCCCGACCTGCTCCTCCTTCGGAGCTGCCTTGCGGCAGTCTATCTCGACCTT
>RFZT01000552.1 GCA_009920585.1 bacterium | reverse complement strand
TCTTCGCTGGCGAAACCCCACAGGATGCGATCTACCTTTGTGAATTAGATTACCAGGCAACGGAGGACGAAGAAGTGACCAAAACACCTCCTTCCGAGACTCAGAATGCAACCCCTCAGCGACTCAAGGATAGGGAGCAAACGGATATTTCGGATTCCGATGAACTTTTGATCGCCCGATGCTTGGAGCTCTTTGCCGTTGAAAATCGTGCCGCCCGATCCTTGCTGCAACGTCGATTTAAGCTTGGCTACATCCGTGCCGCTAGAGTCATGGAGATCCTTGAGCAACGTGGCATCGTAGGCCCCAAGAATGGAGATAACGACCATGAGATCCTTGTCGATTTGTCCACTTTGCTACCCGAAGCGAATCCGAAGGCCAAAAAAACCCCTAAAAAATCCAGCAAGAAAAAGAATTCTCCTTAGATTTAAATACCCAGAATATAAGGATACATAAAATGGCAGTTGCGTGGTGGATTTTTGGGAGGGGTATGGCCTTATCCCATTTGGAAAAACAGCTGACGGAGTCACATTCTGGATAGATATGTGCGCTGTCGAGGCTATGATGATCGGGGGAGTAACCTTGCCATGCGATTGGATTGAGGTCTGCAGCCAGAAAAGATGCGCATGGAAGCGCGGTTCCAATAAAGGCGAAATTATAGGCAGGAATCAGAATAAATTGATCGGTTTACTGCGAGCGCGGATGAAAATAGCGGAGCTGTTTTAAGGCGAGATTTAGTTTCAGAGAAACGAGTTAGGGATGAATTGTTGATCCTAAATTCGGCAGTTGAGAAACTGAAGTAGGCGAGGAAGTTGCTTGCGGCATGTGTGATGGAATCAAATTCCTTGTCCGAGAGAGTTCGCCCTGAGGGTGAGGAAAAATGACCGGCAACGCGCCGCCACTGATGTCAGTCGATACCGAAGGCGGTCGTTATCATGTCCAATGGGAGGATTTTTGCCGCGAGGCCCCCTTCGGTTTCACGAGCCCCAATGCCCCCAGTCATGAGGATGTTCTTGGCTCGCTGGCTCTTTCCATTTTGTGTGGGCACACACGCTATGCCCATGTCAATGCTTTGCGCTTTGACACGGTGACCCCACCGATGTTGGGGACGCACAAGGTTGTCAGCGAGGATAGCGCAGAAAGGCGGTTGGGTGTATTGCGGTCAG
>RFZT01000551.1 GCA_009920585.1 bacterium | reverse complement strand
CTTCCCCCTCCGGAATATATTATTGAATCCTATCTCGTAGTTTTACAGTTAATTGAAGAGACAGATGCCGCTAAAGTCGGATTTCTGCTGGCGGAGAGCGAACGATTGGAGAAAGAATTTAATGCCCGTCACGATTACTGGGCGGATGATTTGCCGCAGGGAGAAATGAAATCGATTTTGTTGGAGGCGGCCTATAAGCCGGCTTTGGTATTTTTTAAAGTTCGCGATGAAGAATTTCTGCCCTTGCTTAAATCTGGCAAACGAGAAGAGGCAAAGATTCTCGCCAATGGCGTGTTGAAAGGCTTGTATTCAGAGCACCGGGCTGCGATTGACAAGGTCGTCACCATGGCGACCGCGCGTGGCGCTCAGTCCGAGAAGGATGCAGCTACTTTGATACAAGAGCAGTTGATCATGGTGGGCGCCATAGGGTTGGCGGTGCTGCTCGGCCTTATTTACGGGAATTTGGTCATCCAAAAGGGTATTTTGCTGCGCATTAATGATGTCTCCGGGATTCTCCAAGCCATGGAGCGGGGCGATCTGTCGCAGCGACTGTTGGCCGCTCCGAATACCGAAATTGGCCAGATGGGACTGGCTTTGAACTCGGCGCTGACTAAATTGTCGAACGCTATCGGAAATATCTCGGTGGCATCCAATTCGCTCAGTTCCTCGTCCACTGAACTGTCCTCCGTGAGCACGGAAGTGAGTAGCAATGCGGAGGAAACCACAGCGCAGGCAACCTCGGTTGCCAGTGCCGCTACGCAGGTCAGTGGCAACGTGCAGTCTGTCGCCGCTGGCGTGGAAGAGTTGTCCAGCAATATTCGAGAGGTAGCGGCCAACGCAGCCGAAGCCTCCTCGGTGGCCAGTGAGGCGGTGATGGAAGCCCGCCGGACGACTGCACAAATGGAAAAACTGGGCGCCAGCAGCCAGGAAATCAGCAGTGTCTTGAAGGTGATTTCAGGCATCGCAGAGCAGACCAATTTATTGGCACTCAATGCGACCATTGAGGCGGCGCGTGCCGGCGAATTAGGCAAAGGCTTTGCGGTGGTGGCCAATGAAGTCAAGGAACTGGCCCGACAGACGGCCAAGGCAACCGAGGAGATCGGGCATAACATTGGGGCCATACAGCTGGACGTGAAGGACGCTGTTCGCTCAATTTCTCAGATTTCCAAC
>RFZT01000056.1 GCA_009920585.1 bacterium | reverse complement strand
GCGGTAGGTGTTGAGCTTGGATTTGCTGCCTTCTGGTCTGCTGCCGTAGGGGACGTCGCGCTCTTCAACTCTATAGCCTTTGGAAAGCGCTTGAAGCGTCATTTCCACTTCAATCTCGAAGCCTCCCGCGCGCAGGGGAACTGTTTTGGCGAATGCGCGGTTAAAAACGCGGTAACCGCTGAACACATCCTTAATTGGACTTCCAAAAGCAGTTCCGATGAGTCCACAGACGACTCGGTTCCCGAACTGGTGCATTGGGCGATAGGCTTTTTCGAGTTCCTCGCAAGGAGTCACCCTGCGACCCACCATCATGTCCACCTCGTTCTTAATGGTCTCTGAAAGCAGCATTCTTGCGTGAGAGGCAGGATAGGTTGCATCTCCATCGACCATGATGAGCCATTCAGCTTCAATAGAGTCGAACATCTGTTGAACTACAAAACCTTTGCCCTTTCGGGGTGAGAGGATCACTTTTGCGCCCGCTTCGCGAGCCTTGGCTGACGTGGCGTCTGTGCTGCAGTTGTCGAAAACGTAAATGTCTGCGGAAGGTAGCTCGCTCTTGAATTCGGCAACCACTCTACCGACCGTGATTTCCTCGTTGTAGCAAGGAATAAGAACGGCAATATGTGATTGGGTTTGGTCTGACATAAATTAGGATTTGCTTAGATATGCTGGAGTTAATGGATCCGGCACAGGGAGGCCTTGCATGGCCGCCATGTCCGCGTCGACCATGATTTTTACTAACTCAGGAAAACGGACTTTCGGTTCCCAATCGAGTTGTTTTTTGGCTTTGGTTGGGTCGCCGATGAGGAGGTCCCCAATCGAGGTCCACACGAGCGAAGGCGTGTTCGACAAACTCCTGCACGGTGTGAGTCTCGTTTGTCGCGACCACGTAGTCGTCTGGGGTTTCCTGTTGCAGCATGAGCCACATAGCTTCGACGTATTCCGGCGCGTAACCCCAATCCCTCTTGGCATCCATATTTCCGAGGAACAATTCTTTTTGGCGTCCGAGCTTGATGGCAGCAACAGCGCGGGAGATTTTGCGGGTGACGAACGTTTCACCGCGACGCGGGCTTTCATGGTTGAAGAGGATGCCGTTGCTTGCGTGCATGCCGTAGCTTTCGCGGTAATTCACCGTCACCCAGTAAGCATACATCTTCGCTGCACCATAAGGACTGCGTGGCCAAAAGGGCGTGGTCTCAGTTTGTGGCACTGCTTGCACCTTGCCAAACATCTCGCTGCTTGAGGCCTGATAAAACCGCGCATCCACCCCAGCCTCACGCATGGCTTCAAGGATGCGAATCGCTCCAAGGCCAGTGACGTCGCCCGTGTATTCAGGGATATCAAAGCTGACTCTCACATGACTCTGGGCACCCAAGTGATAAACCTCATCGGGCTTCAGGTTGTAGATCAACTTGACCAAGTTCACGGAGTCCGCCAAGTCGCCATAGTGCAAAAACAGATGCGGATCGGAGTAAATATGCTCGATGCGCGAGGTGTTGAATGTACTCGCGCGGCGAATGATGCCGTGTACTTCGTAGCCTTTTTTGAGAAGCAAATCGGCCAGATAACTTCCGTCTTGTCCGGTGATGCCGGTGATGAGGGCTTTTTTCATTTTTAGAGTGGGACTACTTGTTGTTGTTATTTTTTGATTGGCCGAAAAGCATGCTCTCGACCTTCATCGGTTTAAATTTTAAAAAACTTTGGCGAGATTGGTTCTGACGACCTCCGCCGTTCTCGCGAGATCGCTCTCGGAGTGGGCCGTGCAAAGAAATCCGGCCTCGAACTGGGATGGTGCAAAATAAACGCCCTGCTCAAGACAACCGTGGAAGAACTTTCCGAAGCGCACTTTGTCGCTGACCATAGCCTCTTGCAGGTTCCGCACCGGACCCTCGCAGAAGTAGAGGCAAAACATCGAACCAATGCGCTTGAAGGTGCATGGCAGGCCTCGAATCGCCTCCCGCGCGGCGGACTCAAAAGCGGCGCCGGTTTTTTCCAACTGCGCCCAACCGTCGATCCGCTCCATTTCGCGGAGTTGGGCAAGACCCGCCGCCATGGCGATCGGGTTGCCAGAAAGTGTTCCCGCCTGATAAACGGGTCCGTCGGGCGAAAGTTGGTCCATGATTTCCGCGCGACCGCCGAAGGCTCCCACGGGCAATCCGCCGCCAATCACTTTCCCCATCGCAGTGAGATCGGGCGTGATTTGGTAAACCTCCTGCGCCCCACCGCGCGCGAGGCGGAATCCGGTCATCACTTCATCGAAAATCAAAACCGTTCCCATCTCCGTACAAAGCGCACGCAATGTCTCCAAAAATCCCGGCTCAGGCAGATACAAGCCCGCATTTGCTGGCACAGGCTCCAGAATTAAAGCCGCGATCTCGCCGAGGTTCGCTTCGAAGGCGGCACGCACCGCATCGGCGTCATTATATGGGACGGTGATCGTCAGTCGGGCCAACTCCGCAGGCACACCAGCGCTATCCGGGTGGCCATGGGTGAGCGCACCACTCCCAGCCTTCACCAATAGCGAATCGACATGCCCGTGGTAGCACCCTTCAAATTTCAAAATCTTCGAGCGTCCGGTGAACCCACGGGCCAATCGGATACAGGACATCGTGGCCTCGGTGCCGCTGTTCACCATACGCACTTTTTCGACCGAGGGGACGAGTCGGCAGATGGTCTCTGCCATTTCGACCTCGAGCGGATTCGGAGTTCCGAAGCTGAGTCCGCGCAGGGCAGTTTCTCTTACCGCCTCAATCACCGCCGGAGCGGCATGACCCAAAATTGCTGGCCCCCATGTGCCCACATAATCAATCAGCTCTTGGTCATCGACCGTCGTGAGACGAGACCCCGATGCGGATTTCACGAAAAACGGCTCGCCACCCACACCTCGGAATGCACGCACGGGCGAATTCACCCCACCCGGGATTCTTTTTTTGGCCGATTCGAAAAGGAAATGCGATTGATTCATAAAAAACGGAGATCCGCCATCGGGCGCGAACGCTTTTGAACATTGACAGGGGAAAGAGGAAATACAAGATCACCCTTGTTCTGCTCTTGCGGAGCGGGCTTTGAAAATGGCCGCTTCTCAGCCACAAAAGCCGAACCGAGCCCGATAGCGGGATGATTTTGTTACCTGAAACTTAAATAATGAGCTCGATTAAAATCGACCCTTCTCTTCACCTCGAAAAAAAGCCCGATTGGATCAAAGTCCGCTTGCCGTCGAATCCTGTTTTTTTCTCTACGAAGGATCTGATTTCCGACCTTCGCCTCCACACCGTCTGCGAGAGCGCCCAGTGCCCGAATCGCTGGGAGTGCTGGAGCGGAGGCACAGCCACGTTTATGATCGCCGGGGATCGCTGCACCCGTGCCTGCGGCTTTTGCGCGGTGGATACCGCCAAACCTTTTCCCCTAGAGCAGGATGAACCCCAGCGCGTAGCCGAAGGCGTCAAGCGACTCGGGCTCAAGCATGTCGTGATCACCGCCGTAGCCCGCGATGACATGCCCGATGGCGGTGCGGACCACTTTGGAAAAACCATCGAAGCCATTCGGGCTCTCGATCCCAAAATCGTCATCGAAGTTCTGGTGCCCGATTTTAATGGCAAAGACGATTCCCTCAAGCGGGTACTTGATGCCGGTCCCGATGTGTTCAACCACAATCTGGAAACGGTCGAGCGGCTCACCCCACTCGTCCGCTCCCGCGCGAAGTATCAACTCTCGCTCGACTTCCTCAAGCGCGCCGCCGAACTCCGCCCCGATATCAAAACCAAAAGCGGCATCATGCTCGGCTTGGGCGAACAGGAAAATGAACTCTTCCAAGCCATGGACGACCTTCGTGAGTCTGGTGTGACCATTCTGACTCTTGGACAATATCTCCGCCCGACACCAAACCATCTTCCTGTGTTGGAATACATCCGCCCCGAGACATTTGATCTTTATGGGACGATTGCCCGTAACAAGGGTTTTGAATTCGTAGCCAGCGGTCCGCTCGTTCGCAGCTCGTATCACGCCGCGGATTTTAATCCCATCGTCCGTTGAACTGGAGGATCATCGCGGCTGGGAAGCCTGCATTGGCTTTCGCTCGTCAGGGCATCGAAGAATATCTCGGACGCCTCGGCGCGATCACCAAAGTGGAAACCCACTTTGTCAAAACCGGCGGTGGGCTCCATGACCGCATGCTCACTCTCTCGGAAGGTTGCCACCGCATTCTGCTCGATGAACGCGGCAAACAATTCACCAGCCGTACTTTTGCCGCAGGAATCCAGAAACTCGAAAACCAGTCGATCTCGCGGTGCGCCCTCCTCGTCGGCGCCTCCGACGGATGGGACGAACCCATGCGAAGTCGCGCGAATCTTCTCTGGGCGCTGGGCACACTCACCCTCCAACACGAACTCGCTCTCGTCGTCGCCCTCGAGCAAATCTACCGCGCTCACATGATCCTTGCGGGTGCCCCCTATCACCGCGACTGATCCCCTTTTTTGCGTGGCTGAGAGCATTGAGTTTTGAAAAACGTTCCGCAGAGGTGATGCCATTCCGGTATGAATCACCCGATGCCATACCAGCAGAGCAGACGTTGATGACTTTTATGAGTAAGTGCTTGTGGGGGCGAGTCGGTTTTCGCATGCGGGGTGGCTGCGCCATGACAGGGCTTTTCATGCGTTGCTTGGCATGAAGCGTTTTCCTGGTGAGGATGCGATCCGAAGATTTTTTCATCGTTTCACACAAGGCCATGTTGAGGTGTTCTGGCGTTCGCTCTGGAAGTGGATTTTGGATCTTATTGAAGCGCCCAATGCTGGATTTTCACTCAATTTGGATTCGACTGTTTTTTCTCGGGAAGGAAACCAGGACGGGGTTGCCGTCGAGGGTGGCATCTATGAGATAATTTCTTTTGGTATGAAACTCGCAGGCTGGGACAAGGAGCGCCGTTTCGTAGTGCTGCGAGAAAGAATCCAAGATGGGTAGGATGCCGTGGGACGAAAGCTCATCGATGTTCCCGGTTATACATATCGGGTGTGGGTGACTAATCGTTTGGCCCCATTGCTAGAAATCTGGAGAGACTACAATGCACGGGCCACGATCGAGCAACGAATTGAAGAAATGAAGAATGATCTTCATGCGGTTGGTTTTTGCAAGAAGGCGTTTTATGCCACCGAATCGGTCTTCCTTGCAGTGCTTTTGAGTTACAACTGGCTTTCCCTTTACCAAGCCCAAGTGACAAGGCAGTGCGAATATCGCAAGCCTTCGATTATGAGAGCAGTGGTGTTTGTGGCAGGGGCAATATCGGGACGAAAGGGAAGGGACGTAATGGTGCGGTTCTTCGAAAGTTGGGGAGGTCTTAAAAAGCACATCCCATTAATTGAAGGGGCTTTAAAACATGAAAAAATAATCGTGCCGCTTTTGCCTCGCCCTCCATCGAATGACGAGGTTCTGAGTTGTTTGGTATCACGGCGGATGCACTATTTGAGGCCAAACATCGACCAGCTTTTATAGTTAAAAAGTCGTTTTCGGGTTTAACTCGAGTTCAGCGGAATTAACCACAATCGACCAAAGGGAGATAGATTGCCGAAGGCAACGCCGAAGGAGTGAACGAAGTGAATCAAAGGACACAACCGAGAAGGCTGGGGGCCTTTGAGGAACGCCAATCCTAGGTTGGCCCGCAGGGCGAGACGAGCGGGCGCGAGCGAGTCAAAAAGCACAGATCCTTAAATATTTACAAACCAAAGAGTGTTCTCTGTTTTGCGCAGCATTCAACACCCCTAAGGATTTCCTGTTAATCCTTTAAATCCTGTCGCTGTCTAAAAATCCGTTTCGGGTTTAAAGCGCCCAGACCGTTTCGCCGGCGACGATCGTACGCACCGCGCGCCCCTTCCAAGTGTGACCGTGGAATGGGGTGTTGTGTGAGAGTGAGATCGATTTGTTTTTATCAAATGTCCACTCCAGATCGGGATCGATGATCGTCACGTCCGCAGGAGCACCGACACTCAGGGTGCCACGGTCGAGATTAAGAAGACGAGCGGGCTCGGCGGTATAAAGAGCGATCAGACGGGCCAGTGAGATCGCTGCGCGTTTGTGAACGAGAATGTCGCAGAATGTGGAAAACTCGTTTTCCAATCCGGTAATGCCGAAGGGAGCATGATCGATCTCGACCTCTTTTTCGTAGAAGGCATGAGGCGCATGGTCGCTGCAGAGGATCGTGAGCGTGCCGTCCGCAATGCCCTCAATGATGGCTTCGATATCTTCCTCGGTCCGAAGCGGTGGGTTCATTTTGAAGTTGGAATCAAACGCCGCCAATGAGGCATCGGTGAGTGCGATGTGATGTGGACAGACTTCGCCGGAGATTTTCACCCCACGTGCGCGCGCCTCGCGCAAGAGTCGTACGCTCCCCCCCGAGCTGATGTGCTGACAGTGAATCGGGGAGTCGCACAACTCGGCCAACATGATGTTCCGCGCCACGATCATTTCCTCGCCGGCGCGAGGCCAACCGGGGATGCCCAAACGCAGGCTCCACTCGCCCTCGTGCATGATTCCATCACCCACAAGCGAGTAATCCTGGCAATGATCCATCACCGTCAGTCCAAACATCCGGGCGTATTCGACCGCGCGGCGCATGATTTCGTGATTCTGAATGCAATGCCCATCATCGGTGAGGGCGACCACACCAGCGTTGAAAAGGGAGCCGAAAGGCGCCAACTCTTCACCAAGAAGGCTCTTTGTGATCGCTCCAGTGCAGAAAACATTCACGCAGGCTTCGCGAGCGGCTTTTTCTTTGATCCAGGTGATCGTCGCCGCGCTGTCGGCCGAGGGATTGGTATTCGGCATCGCAACGATCGAGGTGAACCCTCCCGCCGCAGCCGCACGTGTGCCCGTGGCGATCGTCTCCTTGTGGGATTGTCCGGGCTCTCGCAAATGGACGTGAATATCAATCAAGCCGGGTGAAACAACGAGTCCACGCGCATCCAGAGTCTCGGTTTCGCATCCCGGTTGAGGTGCGCTTATTTTGCCATCCGCGAGCCAGAGATCGGCGACCTCGTCGCGGTTGTTGGCGGGGTCGATGATGCGACCGTTAGTGATGCGGGTGATTTTCATGCGGGTATGCCTGCGCCTCCCGCGCAGAGGTAGAGAACAGCCATGCGGACAGCGATGCCATTGGTGACCTGCTCGAGAATCACGCTTTGCGACCCGTCAGCAACATCGCTGTCGATTTCCACGCCGCGATTGATCGGGCCGGGGTGCATGACGAGGCAACTCGGCTTGAGCTGTGCCGCGCGGGCTTTGGTGAGACCGAAGAGAGACGTGTATTCTCCGAGACCGGGGAAGTATTCTTTACGCTGACGCTCATGCTGAATGCGAAGAAGATTGACCACATCCGCGTCCTCCAACGCTTCGTCGATGCGATGCACCACACGCACCCCGAGTTTTTCAAAACTTCGTGGAACCAGTGTGGATGGGCCCGCCAGCGTGACATTGGCACCCAGTTTGACGAGGCCGAAGATATTCGAGCGGGCCACACGACTGAAGAGAATGTCACCCACAATGACGACATTAAGCCCAGCAATGCGGCCAAATTTTTCCCGCATGGTGAAGATATCCAGCAATCCCTGTGTGGGGTGCTCGTGGGCTCCGTCACCCGCGTTGATGATACTCGAACCCAGTCGCTCCGAAAGGAATCGGGCCGACCCAGGCGAACTATGGCGGAGAACGATGATGTCGGCTTGCAGGGCCTGCAGGTTGAGCGCTGTATCTTTGAGAGTCTCGCCCTTTTGAAGACTGGAAGCCGTGGCCGAGATATTCACCACATCCGCACTCAATCGCATGGCCGCAACTTCAAACGAGGTGCGGGTTCGCGTGCTCGGTTCGACGAAAAAATTCACCAAGGTTTTTCCCCGGAGTGCGGGAACTTTTTTGAGACTTCGCTCACCTACTCCCTTGAAGGCGCGTGCCGTTTCGAGGAGAAAATTGATTTCCTCGGAGGTGAGTTCATCCAAGCCGGTGAGATCTTTGCGGGTCCAGGTCTTCATGGTTTGATGAGGGTGACGGAGTCTGGCATGGCATCCAGATTCTCGAAGCGAACGCGGATTTTTTCCTCCCGAGTGGTGGGAAGATTTTTACCGACATAATCGGCGCGAATCGGAAGTTCTCGGTGCCCGCGATCCACCAGCACCGCCAACTCGATCGTGGAGGGGCGTCCAAATGAGGAAATCGCATCCAAGGCCGCACGGCAGGTCCGCCCAGTGAAAAATACATCATCCACCAGTACGAGCGGACGTCCGTCGAGATCGACTGGCAGATCGGTCACCTCTAGGGCCGTAACTTTACCTCGCGTTGCCAGATCGTCACGGTGCATGGAGATGTCCACCGTTCCAAGGAAGGGACGAACACCTTCGATGAGTTCGATATGATCCGCCAATCGGCGAGCCACTTCCACGCCACGCGTGGGGATGCCAGCTAAAACTAACCGAGAACCGGTAGAATGACGCTCAACGATCTCGTGAGCCATGCGTCGAATGGCTTTTTGAATGGCAGCCCCGTCCATCGCGACTGCGCCCAAGTCTTGGTTCTCGTTTTTTTTCATTTTCCCTTCGCAGCCTCACGGTGCCGCATTAAAGGTGTTAGACTGCGATTTATTTAGAGGAAGTCGATTCCACTCGCATGGATTTCGAGCGACCAGTGCGCCAATTCGATCGGTATTTAATAATCCAATCGAGCAAAGCTTTCTCAAATCCGATATCGCGACCGTTCTTTTCACTTTCAATCCATTTGTGACGCAAAATCTCGTCACGTTCGGCCAGAAACTCTTTGTAGAGAACAGAGTTCTTAACCAAATCAAATGGTTCAGATTGCTGCGGAGAGTTCATAAGTACTCAGCCATAGTCCAGTCAACTGGGGATGTCAACTTATATCCCCTCCGTGATCTCTTGCGCTGGACGGTCAGCGGCGGCGAGGAAAAGCAGAGCCGCCGAAAGGATGGTGCGTGCGGTGGTTTTCATTTGGATTCTTTCACGACGAGGTTGTCGATGGCGCCTTTGAAGTGGTCGTCGGTTTTATTTCCTGAGGCGCTGATTCGAAGCCGGATGTATCCGGAGGCGTCCTAGGTGGAACCAGCCTCTTCGGCGGCAAAGGTGGCATTCTCCCCGGCGCCGTGATCGGCATCCTTCTCGTCACAACAATCATGAACGGGCTCGCCATGATGAACGCCTCGCCCTTCATCTACACCATCGTCCGCGGACTCGTCATCTTCATCGCCATCGCCATCGATTCCCGGAACTACAAAGGCGAACTCCGCTGACAAAGCGATCCCCGGTTTTCCGAATTTATTTTTTCCATGGGCTCTGCGCACCTCTTCCCGCCGCCCGGTGCTTCGGTTGTCAGTGCCCCAGGCGGTTCAGAGCTTGTCTTGGAGAGAGAATTTCCACGCCGATCGTTTTCATAGCCGCTTCGGGATAATGGCTGGGGTTTCCCGTTACGATCGTTTTATCTGTGGTTGCCAACGCCACAGCAACAAAAGGCCAATCATCGGGATCGGGGAGTTCCATCTCCTTGCAAGACGTTGCGGAATGAAAACCGGACGAGGGCAAGGCAGCCAGCAAGGCTCTAACGGCGGCCTTCGTGAGCCTGAACTTGGGACGCGAAAGAACCTCGCGGTATTCCAAAAGGATTTTGTTGTCCCAAGACGGAACGAACATTCCCGCGATAGCGGATTGAAGCACCTGATCGCAGACGCCATGAGGCGTTATCGCAGCCGAAACAAGGACATTGGTATCAATGACCCAGTGAGGTATTGGCATTGACTTTTATTCGTCGGGTGGACCTTGCGGCATGGATTTCGGCATCGATGTCGGACATCGAGAGGGTGGCCGTATCGCCCAAAACAGCCTCCCGCTGGGTGGCTGCAATCGCTTGGCCGAGTCGGAGCCTGCCCAGCAACTCGATATCGGCCTCGATACCACCCGGACTCGGAGGAATGAGAATACCAACCGGTTCGCTGCCTCTTGTGATCACGCGCGGGCCGGATTTTGGGAGATTACGAAGAACCTTCGCCGTGTCCTTCGAAAGCTCTCGGGTATTCAAAAGAATCGAATTCATGAAAGCAATGTCCGACACTTGGGGGACACTGTCAAGAACGCGTCCGAAAATAAAGGGCTCGTCGGCACGCTGATGCCGCCTTAGGTCGAATGCAAGCGTTGCGCGGGGCACCAACTAATGTAGATAATGGATATGCCGTAGTCTGGAGGCTATGACATCTACAGCATCGATAGTATTCATCGGCGAAAATCTCAAGCTTGCCGGTTTGGTAAACTTATATCCCCCCCGTGATCTCGGTGGCTATTCGGCGAGCGGTGGCATCCGTTTCAATGAGGGCATCCAGATCGGGACTCGCCACGTGAGGGCAACGCTCAAGGACCTCGGCGACGGTTGCCCAGATTTTCGGGAATGGAATACGATGAGATAAAAAAGCATCCACGGCCACCTCGTTGGCGGCGTTCAAAACAGCTGGGCGAGTGCCACCCATCGCCCCCGCAATCCGAGCCAAGTCGAGGGCCGGAAAGTCCGCGCATCGAGGTGCCTCAAAGTCCAAACGACCCAGTTCCGCAAAATCGAGCGCGCGAAGGGAGTTTGGAACGCGATCCGGCCAAGTCACCGCGTATTGAATCGGGAGGCACATGTCCGAGTGGCCGAGTTGAGCGAGGATCGAGCTATCCACAAACTCGACCATCGAATGAACGATGCTCTGGGGATGAATGACGACGTCCACGCGCTCCATGCCGACATCAAAAAGCCAGCGCGCCTCGATCATTTCGAGTGCCTTGTTGAAAAGGGTCGCGGAATCCACCGTGATCTTCGGTCCCATATTCCAAGTCGGGTGGCGTAGCGCCATTTGCGGGGTCACGCCAGTGAGTTCCTCCACCGGCATTGTTCGGAAGGGTCCGCCTGAACACGTCAAAATCAAACGCCTCACCGTTTCTGGATCGCGGCCTTCGAGG
>RFZT01000550.1 GCA_009920585.1 bacterium | reverse complement strand
CAGGCTTCATTCTCGCCCTGATCTTCTCGGCCTTCTTCCTCTGGCTGATCTCCGACGAAGACCAAGACTAATTTTCCCACCCAAAACAAAAAGTGGCCCCGCCGGACGGCAATCCGACGAGGCCGGTAGTTAAACCCTCGAAAAAAGGAAAAACCAAAAAATGAGTAACGAAATCGCGGTGATCCCGCAAGTGAAACCCTCCGCGCTGGCCGTCATGGCCGGACGCATCAACGTCGAGCCCTCAAAGCTCCACAGCACCCTCAAAAACACCGTCTTTAAAGGCGCGACCGATGATGAACTCCTCGCCCTGGTGGTGACGGCGAACACCTACGAACTCAACCCGCTCCTCAAAGAGCTCTACGCCTTCCCAAAAAAGGGCGGTGGTATCGCTCCGATGGTCGGAGTTGATGGTTGGATCAAGATCGCCAACCGCCAACCGAATTTTGACGGGATGGACGTCGAGGTCTATGGAGACGGAAAGACGCCGACTCACGCGACCGGCACCATCTATTTAAAGGACCGCTCGCACCCTGTCCGCGTCACCGAGTATTTTGAGGAATGCAAGCGTGGCACCGAGCCGTGGAATCAAATGCCGCGCCGGATGCTTCGCAACAAGGCGATCATCCAATCCATCCGCCTCGCCTTTGGCGTGAGCGGTATTCACGACGAGGACGAGGCGCGAGACATTGGCGGTCGCCAGGCGCAAGCGCCAACCTACGAGAAGCCTGTTTTCAAGCGCCTAATCGACCCCGAGGACAACATCCCCATGCTGCCAGATCCTCGCCTGCTGGACGCCGTGCCAGCATTCACGCCCGACACGCCCCAGAAGCAACTGCAAGCCGCTATTGCCGACGCTGGCGTGCTTGAGGGCGCATTCATCAAGCAACTCAAGGCCATCGCGCCGACGCTGATTGGTAAGTCCAAGACCATCACCGAGCTTTCGGACGAAGCCGCTGAAAAGGCGCTCGCCGAGATCCACAGCATCATCGCCGAGGAGGTCGCCGAATGAGCGCATTTATCGACGCACAGGAAGGCGTTTATTTTGACCTCGACGAGCAGACATATCGTGCCGCCACGGGCATCAACATCTCGGCGCTCAAGAATATCAACCGCAGCCCGGCGCACTACCTAGCCAAGCTCACGGAGGTGAGGCCCGAGCCCACCCCTGCG
>RFZT01000549.1 GCA_009920585.1 bacterium | reverse complement strand
CCACTCATCCCAACATCGTCAGCCTTACCTGTTCCCAGTTTTCCGCCACCAGTAGCGACGGTATCCGCTTCTCCTTTGAGATCAACTTGTCCGCTCTTGGTCGATTCTTCGGTCCTGCGAGCTTCGATATTCTTGTCTCCTGCGCCAATCGTTCCTGATCCAGCCGCCGTCTCACCCGTTGACATGCCCTGTCTGCCGACATTGGATCGTCCGTCTTGTTCCTTGTGATCAGGAGCAGTATTTCCTGATTTCCCTTTGGCGGCAAACGAAGAGATATTGCCTTCCATAACCTCCCAACCCAAACCATCCGCGTCTGGAGCTGCATGGTTCGTGGCACTATCGTCCGATTTCTCCGCCGCATCTTTTGATTCCTCCAAAAGATCGCCAATAAGATCTTCAGCCGCGGTAGAAAGTTCGGCCATGGCGATTCCAGATTCCGGCATCTCCTCCAGATCGAACGCCTCTGTCGTGACTTTATTTTCGTCCGCCTTTTCTCCCAACCACATTTCAGGAAGATCCTTACGTTTTGCAGCCTCCCCCATTTTTGCGAGCAACGCATCTTCTTTTGCTCCATCCCATTCACTCGGTTTGAAATCTCCTCCTTTTTTTTCCGCTTCACTCTCCATTTGCTCCACTTCTTGGTAAATTTCGTAAACATCCTCAACGACATCATTCGCGGCGTTCATATCGGTAAAAATGTGCAGATCGGTAGGGATTTCCATGAGAACCTCCTTCGTGTTTTTTAAGAGTTCTTGGTAAGCCTCCTCCATGAGGTCCACTTCCTCATCATTCTGATTTTTCTGGCCACGCACCGCATCCATTGCCTCCTTCATTTTTTCATGAAGATCTTTGAGTTTGAGAAGTTTTTCTTTGGCCTGATCTAGAGCTTCACTTAATTCCAACTTCTTTTCGCCTTCTTCTTTGAGTTGAATGTCACCCAGCATTTTTTGAAGTGCTGTAAGGTTGCCCAATGCGTGCTCCTCAAGAGGGAGAGCTTCGGCGAGTTTATTTTTTTCCAGTTTTTCCGCTGCGATGATCATGTCGTCAGCAATCTTCAACTCCTCGGCTTTTGTACCCAGTTTAATAAGGGTGTCCGCTAAAGCGGGGTCATACGATGACATTTGAGAGGACTCTTCCTTCGCAACCTTAATGAACGTTTTGGTGTTTTCA
>RFZT01000548.1 GCA_009920585.1 bacterium | reverse complement strand
GCGGAGTCTGTCGTGTTCACGCCCTGTCCGCCGGGCCCACCGGCTCGACAAACTTCGATTCGAATATCTTCGGGGCGCAACTCGATATCCACCTCCTCGGCCTCGGGCAAAACAGCAACCGTCGCCGTTGATGTATGGATGCGGCCCTGCGCCTCGGTGGCGGGAACGCGTTGCACGCGATGAACCCCGCTTTCGTATCGGAAGCGGCGGAAAACCGAGGTTCCAGAAATACGAAAAATAATTTCACGAAAACCCCCGAGATCGGCGGGACTGGACTCTAGTTCCTCAATTTTGAGACCGAGAGAATCGGCGTATCGGCAATACATGCGATACAGGTCTGCGGCAAAGAGAGCGGCCTCGGTGCCGCCGGTGCCGGCACGAATTTCCATGATGGCGTCGCGATCCTCATCGGGTTCGGGAGGAAGGAGTGCGACTTGGACGGCACGCTCGAGAGTCGCGACTTCGGATTCCAATCGCGCAATTTCCTCCCTCGCCATCGCCGCCATTTCCTTGTCCTCGCTTGAGGCCAGTTCGCGGTTTTCGACGATCTCGCTCGAAGCCTTTTCAAAGCGGCTCCAAACTTCGAGCAATTCTCTAGTAGTGCCATGCTCGCGAAGAACCTCCCTCGCGCGTCGGGCATTATCGAAGAGGTCAGGCGATGAGATCTCACGCTCCAGCTCCTCGAAACGTCGCCGTTTGCGCTCGATCAACGGTTCAAAATCCATGGGTAAACAAAAACGGTAAACAGGCAGCGAGCCTGTTTACCGTTGATAAAATAAAATCCGAGTTAGGCTTTTTTGACGGCGCGAGGAGCGCGCACTGTGCCGTATCGGCGCATGAATTTGTCAACACGGCCGGCCGTATCCACAAATTTTTGTTCACCCGTGAAGAACGGATGGCAAGCGGCACAGATGCCGAGTTTGATGTTTTGACGGGTGGAGCGGGTGTGGTAGGTTGCGCCGCACGCACACACAATGACGGACTCCTCGTAGGTTGGATGAATTTCTGGCTTCATTTGTAAAAGGGTGTGCATACTAACGTTCTTTTAAGTTGTGACAATAGGAAATCTTAACAAATCCACATGGCGGTGCTTTTTTGGCCCCCGCGCCATCGTGATCGGCACCCTGTTTTTCTGGGTTGGGTCAAGCCTCGCCCAAGATCCTGTTTCTT
>RFZT01000547.1 GCA_009920585.1 bacterium | reverse complement strand
CTTCTGGGTTGCGCCGTCGGAGCGTTCTTTGCGGGAACACTGGCTGATAGAATCGGACGCCGAGCGATCCTGATCATCGCCGCCGTTCTTTTCATCATAAGTGCTTGGGGATCCGGCATCGCGACCGGATCATTCGAGTTCATCATCTACCGAGTGATCGGAGGTTTTGCTGTTGGTGCTGCCAGCGTGATTGCCCCAGCTTATATTAGCGAGGTTTCGCCCGCGAAATATCGGGGAATGCTGACCTCCATCCAACAGATCGGCATCGTTTTAGGACTCTTCATTGCTTTCTTGAGCAACTACATCATCGCAGCCAATGCGGGGGGCTCGACGCAAGTGTTTGCTTGGGGCTACGAGGCCTGGAGGTGGATGTTTTGGATCGAGTTGGCGCCGGCATTTCTTTTTCTGTTCACGCTTTTCATTATTCCGGAAAGCCCACGCTTTCTCGTGGCCAATGGCAAAAACGAGAAGGCGCTCCATGTGCTCGGGCGCTTGATGGGAGAGGGGGCCCAAGATAAACTCAACGAAATCCAATCCTCATTGGCAGGAAGTAAGAACCGCCCACGCCTGAGCGATATTCTCGACCCGAAGCGTGGCGTCCGTCCGATTATTTGGGTTGGCATTTGGCTCGCCGCTTTCCAGCAACTCGTAGGCATCAATGTCGTCTTCTACTACGGTGCGGTCCTCTGGCAAGCAGCTGGATTCACCGAAGACAATGCGCTCCTGATCAATGTCGTGACTGGTGGCGTGAGTATCGGCGCCTGCCTCGTGGCGACCTTTCTCGTGGATCGCATCGGTCGTAAGCCGCTTTTGCTAGTGGGATCGTTCGGCATGGCGCTCACTCTGGGTGCGATGGCGGTCGTATTCGCTCTGGGCGCTCTGGGCGAAAATGGATCACTCAAACTCGGCGACTCAGCGGGCTTCATCGCCCTTATCGCAGCGAATCTTTACGTCATTTTCTTCAATGCCACCTGGGGCCCCGTGATGTGGGTTATGCTCAGTGAGATGTTTCCCAACCAGATTCGTGGCTCGGGCCTCGCCGTCAGCGGGCTCTCGGCGTGGGTCGCCAATTTTGGCATCACGATGCTGTTCCCAGTCATGCTCACTGGCATCGGTCTGGGTGGTGCCTATGGCATCTATGCCTTTTTTGCTCTCATCTCCGCGTTCTTCGT
>RFZT01000546.1 GCA_009920585.1 bacterium | reverse complement strand
CCGATGGCACAGCCCGTATCGAATATCGTCAACCGGCCACAGAAAAAATGAGCGAGGCTCAACGGTTGTCTGAGCAAGCCTCTCAGAAGGCCAAGAGCGATGACTTTCCGCAGGCACTCCATCTCTTCACACAAGCCCTCGCGGCGAATCCTGCCCTGCCAGTGACGCGTCGCGACCTTGCCATGCTCCACTATGAACTCGGCGATTTGTCGGCAGGCTACCAACCAGCGCCCGCTGGCATGTATTCAGCGTTTCAGCGGTTTTCTTCGTGCCGTATGCATTCCGGATTCAAGTGCATCGCTATCGAGCGAGGCTCCGGCATGAATCTCAACGACCCGTGGGTTACTGCTCTGGAGTTGTTAGATGCAGGGAAGTGCCAATAAAGCTCTTGGATGTCCATTTTCAATGCCTGATACCTATGACTTGGTGACTACCGCATGGCATTTTTGGATTTGCTGGAGGATGCGATATGGCATATCTTTATTCCAATGACTTTGACCGTGGACATTCCTGATGATCTGGCAGCGGAGCTTGGCGTGGGATTCCAAAATCTCGGCCGTGCTGCGCTTGAGGCTTTGGCTGCGGAAGCTTATTCCAAAGAAGTGCTCTCATTAGAGCAGATCAGGAGAATGCTGGGGCTGAGCTCGATCTGGGAAGCGCAGGCCATGCTGAGCAGGCATGCTGTATGGCCCGACCAATCGGCAGAGGAAATCTTGGCCGATGCGCGCCGTTCGTTTGAATTCCGGCAAGCCATCGCGTGATCGTCATCAGTGACAACTCGGTGCTGTCCTGCCTCTCCGAGATCGGGGAGCTGGATTTGCTCCAAAGGCTCTACGGCAGTGTGACCATTACGGAAACAATCCGCAGGGAAGCTGTGCATCCGAGTGCGCCTGAGGTTTTGAGGCTTCTGTTTCTGAAGATGCCCGATTGGATCTCGGTGGTTCCGGACGAGTCGCCCTATTTGGAAGAAACGGGAGCCTTGGATGCCGGCGAGGCCTCCGCCATCACGCTCGCGTGGCAATATCGGGATTCCAGCTTGCTGATTCTCGATGAAAAACGGGGGCGCAAGGTGGCGAGCGCACTGGGTTTGCAAATCACCGGAACGGCGGGTCTTTTGACGGATGCCGCTGCGGCAAGCATGGTTGATTTTGAAGATGTTTTTTTGCGTTTGTCG
>RFZT01000545.1 GCA_009920585.1 bacterium | reverse complement strand
TCATGAAGCCCTCTGCCGCGACCTGTCCATCGCCGTAACCCAACCGCTCGCGGTGCGGGCAGTCCACAAAGTAGCCGCCGAGGTTGAGGCTGCGCTGGGTCCATTGGTTCACACGCGAGATGCGGTTAAAGAGCTCGTTCGAGCACTCGAAGGCTCCGACTGGCTCCAGGTCGCTCTCAACGAGCATGGCCACGGCATCCTCTTTTTTTGGAGGCACGGGCAGGCCCTCCACCAAAACATAGCGGAAGCCCGCGTAGTTGAATTTGTGCTCGAAAACCTCGCCCGGCTTGCCGCTGGAGACGAACTCACTGACTTGGTTGAAGTGCTGGTAGCTGCCGTCCGGCAGGGGCTGCGGTTTCCCACCGAACCCGACTTTCACTCCGTAGTGCTTCTTGTCTGCAAATGTCATTCGCACCACCGCGCGTTTAGGTTGGGGAGGAATCGCGATCTGGCTGAAATCCGCCGCGCGGGTACTGCGGCTTTTGCCGTGAAGTTCGTATTCCACAATAAGATCCTTCACATGGTTCGGCACCGGATCGCCACCGAGGGCCCCCGGGGTCACCTCGAAATTCAAAGCGTCGTCTTTCACCATCGCCGCCACTTTCGCCGTCACATCGGCCGAACCGACTCCATCGCGCGCCGCGTAAGTCGCCTTGAGGATTTTCAAATTGGCCGGTCCTTGCGGGGCAGCGGAGTCATTCGCAATTTCGTCGGGCTCGGCGTTCCACGCCGGCATCTTGAGGCGCAGCCATCCGGTGAGGGCCGTTCCAAAATCGATCTCATACCGTCCACCACCGAGATCGTTCACCGCCACGGCGGGAATTTCCTTTCCGATGCGGTTCAGCGGCGCCTGCTGGGCCACCACCTCGCCTTTCGGCGCCTCGACCTCCACCGCGTTCTTCCAATCCTTGTCATCAAAATCCGGGCTGCTCCAGTTCGCAATGTGCGCGGAGGGATCCACCCGCTCGCCGCCGAAGTCATTGTGGTGGGTTCCGCCACTCCGTTGATACGAACTCGGCGAGGTTTTCCAGCCCGCATCGGTGCCGAGGGTCCAAGGCTTGTCATCGATTTCCGCCTCGATCTGCGCGCGCACATACGGCACGGCCGGAGTCATATGATGGACCGCGGTGTCCTTGCGCGTTGCCATGCCCCGCCCCAGCCAAAGCTTGTAAAAAACCTGCTTCGTG
>RFZT01000544.1 GCA_009920585.1 bacterium | reverse complement strand
CGTGAGCGTGCCGGCGCTGATGGTGGTTGCTCCCGAGTAGGTGTTGTTGCCGGTGAGAGTCTGCGTGCCGGTGCCGTTCTTGGTGAGGGTCATCGTGTTGTTGGGGTTTTGAATCACCCCTGAGAAATTGCCACTTCCGTTGTTCGCCCCGAGTGTGATGCCTGTCCCGAGCGACCAACTGGTATAAATCGTGCCGGCCCCATCGAGGCTGTCCATGATCAAGCTCCCGGTTCGGATATCAAAGGAAGCTCCTGAGGCTACCGTCATATCGACCTGCCCGTTTCCGATGGCATTATTATTGATACCCAATGTGCCGGCGTTGACGAGCACCGTTCCATTGAAGTTGTTGAACCCGGTGGAGGAATTCCACGCAATCTGTTGATACCCCGCTCCGGATTTGATGAGGGTGCCTGAGCCAAGGATGGTGCCGCTGGTCCATATGGAGTAGTCAACACTGGTAACCGTATTTGTGAGTTCCAGAGTGCCACCGCTATTGACCGTGATATTTCCGACGGCTTGTCGGCTGCTAGCTGCGGTCTGCGCGGTGGTGTCGATCACGAGTCGGCCTCCCGAATTGATCGTCGTATTCGAGGAGGCGGACCAATTGCCGCCGTTGAAAGCGGAGGTGGGCTTAAGCACAAGAGTGCCGGCCGTGATGGTTGTGGCGCCTGTGTAGGTGAGGTTGCCGGTGAGCGTGAGCGTGCTTGCGGCGTTTTGGGTGAGCGCACCTGTGCCGCTGATGATGCCGGAGAGCTCTTGGGCATTCGTGCCACTGTAGATCAAGCTGCCGTTGTTCGTGATGTTTTGCGAGTAATTTCCCGATCCAAGGCGACCTGCTGCTCCGATTTCGAGCGTGCCGGCGCTGACGGTGGTCGTGCCGGTATAGGAATTGTTGCCAGAGAACGTGAGTGTGCCGTTACCGGTTTTTGTGAGGGACCCGCCGCCAGTTACCTGTCCGCTGATGACAATACCACTGATGCTATTGCCAATAGTGGAGTTGGTGGCATTGGCCAGCGTGATCGTGCCGGTATAGTTGGCTGTGTGGGCGCTATTTGTGGATTCGTTCCACAACGCTCCATTGCCATCGGGCCCAGTACCGCCGTTGAGCGTGATATTATTGTTGATCGTCGGGCTGGTATAAGTCCTGAATTGAGCCCCGCTCGAGACATTAATCGTGGCGTTTCGCAGCGG
>RFZT01000543.1 GCA_009920585.1 bacterium | reverse complement strand
TCGGTGTTCGCTGGGATGGTGACTTTGAAATGCAGCGCGCCGTCCGTTTTTTTCCATGAAACAGGAACGGGGCCGAATTCCGTGACCACGACGCCATCGGCTTCGAGGAGATCGCCTAAGTGGGGCTCGATGACAAGTTGGCGATTCGAAGCTGGGGTGTCGCGGCGTATACCGAGGACATGGGCACTCAGGAAGTAGCCTGGAAACATACCGTAAATGTGGGCCTTGGATTCGCCCTTGATCACTTCGAGATCTTCCCATGAGCATTGCCATGGAGAGGCCACCATGGCCTTCCAACCATGACGGAACATGTCCAACACGCGCGCGTCGAGGTCCGGGCGGTCCATGGCATACATCTGTTTCATCACATAGTAATAGACCATGAGCGAGCCTGAGATTTTCTCTGGGGTGAGTTTCAGCATCGCGTCGAGCACCTGGGCGCGGCGGTCGGGCGGGACAATGCCCCGATCCAATGCAAAAATATTCGCATGCAGGGTCGGCTCGTAGAGATCGTTTTGCTTCGTGAGGGTGATCGCTTTATTAAACATCTGGTCGGCGGGCAAAATCTCCGGTGTTCCGACGGCAGAAAAATACGACCCCGTTTTTTCATCCCACAAAATGCGATTGATGAGCTTGGCCAAATCCTCCGCCTCTTTGGCGAAACGAGCTGCGTCGGCCTTTTCCCCGATAGCCGCACCGAGAACCGCGCTATCGGCAAGAGCTTTTTGGACGAAGGCATTCATCGTCGTCGTCTCGCCGGTGGCGTAGCTGAGCGGGTTACTCCAGACGACCCAGTCGCGGCAGGATATCAGCCCGTGGTCGCCGCGCCGTTGAAGAAAAAAATCCATCTGAGCGACGACAGACGGCCAGATTTCCTTGATGACGCGCGTGTCGCCCGTGGCGTCGTAATAGAGACGCAGACCCTCTATCCAAGCGCACGTGCGGTCTTCCATTTTCGCGTGGAGATCGTAGCGATCGGAGCTCGTGTGGGCCTTCACCCACCCCTCCGGCTGAAGCGTGAGTCCGGTGCGGCGCACTAAGCTCTCGAGCAAACGCGGATCGCTGAAAACCGTTATTCCATCAGGCCCTGCCGGACCAGCCATGGCCGTTTGGGTAATATCAAATCCCGGCGGCGTGTCATCCATCCACTCGACGCGCTCGCGGTCAGCGCAATCCACATACGAATCCTCGCTCAAGAC
>RFZT01000542.1 GCA_009920585.1 bacterium | reverse complement strand
CATTGGCATCCACCTCGAAAGCCCTTTCTCCCGACATCGTCGGCGAAGAGCACTACCAAGTGGCTTCGGGCGTTCAACGCATTTTGCAGCGCTACAAAGACCTGCAAGACATCATCGCCATTCTTGGCATGGACGAGCTTTCGCCTGACGACAAGCTCCTCGTCTACCGTGCCCGTAAAATCCAACGCTTCCTCTCCCAACCCTTCCACGTTGCCGAAATCTTCACCGGCACGAAGGGTCAATACGTTAGCACGGCCGAGACGATCCGTGGGTTCAAGGAAATCCTGGAAGGCAAGCATGACGACGTTCCAGAAAGCAATTTCTACATGAAGGGCGGCATTGACATGGTCAAGGAGGGCTAAGCCTCCAGACCGTTATTCCCTTTTCAAAATAAAATATCATGCTTCGACTGGAAATTGTCACCCCTGACGCGAAGACCTTCTCCGACGATGTCGACTCCGTAGTGATTCCCGGCATCGAAGGGGAGTTGGGTATTCTCCCGCTCCACGTCCCACTCATGACCCAGCTTCAACCTGGCGAATTGCGCGTGATGAAGGGCGGCGTAGAAACCCGCCTAGCCGTGGGTGAAGGCTTTGTCGAAATAAGCGCCGTCAAAGTCGCTATTCTTACAGACATGGCGGTTCGCGAAAGCGACATCGATGAATCCGCTGCCGAAGAGGCCATTCGTCGAGCCGAAGCCGCTATGTCGGGCAAAAAACTCAGCGATGAGGAATACGCCACCACTAGCGCCTCGCTCCAACGCTCCCTCGCCCTCGTGCGCGTCAAGCGTCGCCGGCATCACTAAAATTCCCGAACTCCATGGAATCCCTGCGAATCGCGGCTTCAAAGGGACTCCGTGATCTCCTCGCCGAGGCACTGAGCGTCGGCTTTTTTAAAGTCGGCCAAGTTGTCTTTCGGCCCACCAGTGACGGATTTCGCCTTTGTCACGTCGATGACGAGGCCAGCACAGATCTACAAGTTTTCACCAATGCGGAGGAGGCGGCGGGCATCGCCCTTTTTGATGACGCCAATCAATACCGGCCGCTTAAGACCGCACCGAACTTGAAGCATGGATGGGAGCTGTGTGTGCCGGATTTAAAAGGTCTTCATCTCGCTCTGGATCTCCTCTACCCCGCCGCTCTAGGGAACTGGCGCGCGCTTCTCCTGAATCAAACCGTGTCCTCTCCCCTTCGCGATAC
>RFZT01000541.1 GCA_009920585.1 bacterium | reverse complement strand
GGGGACGGACTCGAGGGCGAGGGATTGAGCGGCGAGCACGCGACCGTGACCGGCGATGATGCCGTTGTCCTTGTCGATGAGGACGGGGTTGTTGAAGCCGAACTCGCGGATGCTGCCGGCGATCTTGGCAACTTGGCTGGCGTCGTGCTTTTTCGCATTTCTGGCATACGGGATGAGGTCGGAGGTTTTGAGGTGTTCGATGGTCATGGCTTGTTTTTGATGAGTTCTTTCATCCAGTTCAGGTGAAAGTCGGCAACTTCGGGGTCGTTCCAGATTGCAAATTGCTCGATGTTATCGCTTGAGCGGAGGTTGGCTGATCCTGCGACCGTGTAGAAATTTGGCGGCTGAATAATGATGATTACCTTTGCGTGGTTACGCGTGACCGCGGGCGCGTGCGGTCCAAGAATCTGGCAGACCTTTGCGAATGTGCTGGTGGCATCCACGCTGGCAAAATAGTGGCTGACCACAATTTGAAGATTTTGAACCTGTCCGCGGGCGTGAAGTCCGGCCAACATTTCGGCGTTTTTTTCAGACATGCCGAGCGTGGCGATTGCGATGGTTTCTGCCGTTTTCTTTTTGAGGATGACTGGAATGATTTCAGCCAGAACAAAGTCGCCGCGGACTATGGCGTGCGTGGTGTCTCCGGGGTCTGGTAAATAGGGAGTGAGGCATTGCGCGTTTTCTGGCTTGATGAATCTTCGAACTCCTCGCCTTTTTTTCCAGTCGGTATTTGCTGTGGCGTGGAATTGCTGCAGAAATCTGTTTTTCGATAGGGCAAACATTCCGCCGGGTTCTGGCTTTTGAATCGGCGATGTAGAGATTTCGCCTATGTCTAATTCCTCGAGGTCAAAGTCCGCGGAAAGGTCCATTTTCATATAGCCTGGCGGATGAGGGCGGTGAGTTTGTCGATCCAATCGCCGATGGTTTTTTCGATGGATTTTTGAGGTTGGCCGTGGAGCCGGGGGGCGAGTGTCTTGGCGGCGACCTCGAGGGTTTGGCGCACGGCGATGTGCGGACGTCCCGTAATGTCCCTGGCTTCGTCAAAAAATAAGAGGATGCCTTCGTCGCGTTGCCATTCCTTGAAGTCGCGCTCGGCTTTGTGGCGGTTGTTGCGGCTGGCGATGTACACGGCGTTGGCTTTTCGGATGTCCTCGATGCTCCCGCCGTTGCGCTTGCAAACGACGAGTTCGTTGTAGCCC
>RFZT01000055.1 GCA_009920585.1 bacterium | reverse complement strand
CCAGCAACGCACCGGGCTCATAGATCACATCCCAATGAACCATATCGAAGGGATTGACCGGTTTTTCGCCGAGGGATTTTCCATTCAGGAAAAGTTCCACCGAATCCGCGTTGGAGAGGGCCATCACTTGAATGCTCTGCCCCTCACGTCCGCTCCAGTTCCAGTGCGGGATCAACTCGAGCACATCGATGTCTTTTCGCCAATTGGCCTGGTGGATGTAAAACGCGGACTTGGGAAATCCGCAGAGATCCAAAATGCCGAAGGACGAACTGACGCTCGGCCATTCGAAGGGCGTCGGCTCGCCAGCGTAGTCGAAGCCGGTCCAGACAAACCCACCCGCAATGAACGGGCGCTCGGCGATCTTCTTCCAACCCTCGCGGTGGGTGGCTCCCCAACGGGCCGCGAAGGTGTCGCGCGAGTCGGCCGTGTGCTTTTCCTTGTTGGTCTCATACTCGCCGCGCGTGATGAAGGCGGAGGTGTCCTCGGAGCTGAGGAGCGGCAGATTCGGATTCAGCTTGTGAAAGGCATCGTAGCTCTTCTGTTGGTAATTGAATCCCATCACATCCACGGCCTGCGAGACATTGATCGGGTTCATAAATCCAAAATTCATCGCGGCTGTGACGGATCGACTGGTGTCGAGACGCTTCACGGCCGCGACCAGTCGGCGGGTCATTTCGTAGCCGACCTCGGTTCCTTGGAATGGCTCCTCGTTGAACACCGACCACATGAAAACACTCGGGTGGTTGCGGTCGCGGCGGACCATCCATTCGAGCTGGCGAATGTATTCCGGCGAGGAGTTGAAGTTTCTCACCTCATCCATCACGAGCATGCCCATGCGGTCGCAGACTTGGAGTAGCTCGGCGGCAGGCGGATGGTGCGAGCACCGAATGGCATTCACGCCCATTTCCTTGAGCTTGGGCGTGGTCTTGATGGACGCACACGCCTTGGATTTTGAGCGGCTTGTCGTTGAGATAGAAACCGGTCGCGGCGTCAAAGCGCAGCGTGCGAAATCCAGCCGGCGTGACCGTTTCATCCCAAATCCGTTCGCCGTCTTTGAGGACAGTTTTCACCGAATACAGGGTCGGCGAATCCACCGACCACAGGCGTGGATTTTTGACTGCCAGAGTGAGCTTGGCCGTCGCCTCGCCGAGCACGGCGACATCGCAAGATTGGGACACCGTGCCAACGGGCTTGCCATCCGGGTCAAAAAGCGTGATCTCCACCGTGGCCGTGGCATTTTTTCCACCCGAGTTGGCGAGAGTGACCTCGGCGGGGATCGACCATTGACCATCCTGAGCCTTCACAGGCTGGGCGAAGACGCCATCGGTGACGATGTGAACCGGCGGGCGCTTCACCATCCAAGTGTGGCGGTAAATTCCCGCGCCCTCATACCACCAGCCCTCCTGGGCCTCAGCATCGACGCGCACCGCCACGGTGTTGAACTCGTCGCCGTATTTGAGAAGCGGGGTGATATCGGCAGAGAACGAGGTGTAGCCGCACCAGTTGCGATGCACGACCGTGCCATTCACCCAAACAGTGCAGTGCGTGGAGACGCCGTCGAATTGAAGTTCGAAATGCTTGCCGCGATCGGCGGGATCGACCTGAAAATGCCGGCGATGATCGGCGACTCGGAGGCCCAATCGTGCGGAAGGTCGACCGGTTGCCAACCAGAGTCGTCGAAAGCTTGGGCCGCCGCGCCAGAAGCGGATCCAGCCTTGGCGCTTGTATAGGTGATGAAATGACCTTTCACCTCCGGAAACGGAATGTCTCCTTTGTGGAAGAGCCACCCTTGGTCAAAGGACAGGCGCTCGCAGGAGGGTTCCGCGGCGCCAAGCGGCAGAAGCGTGGCGAGGAGGAGGAAAAGAAAACAACAGGTCGTGGGCTTTTTCATGGGTCGGGCTGGGCAGCTGGTGCAGGCGTGGAGGAGTAAACTAGCGGATGGATAGGTTCAATTTGTAATCCTTCATAGTCAGGGCGTCTTGTATTTCGTCGTTTATTTTTTGTATTTTTTCGACACTTGAAAACAAAGCCCCTTCTTCGGAATTGGAGCTTGCTTTTGGATTTTAGTAGAGGGACACAGCGCGTCTCGCCTGTGTGCGTTGGAGGGCTCCTTGGTTCCAATGGGCATGGTGCGAGAAAGTAGACCAGTCTCCACACGGCCGGGACGGCCATGCCCCCCTTCTTTTGCGCTGCAAAGTCTAATTGCAAAGAA
Organism: bacterium; assembly: GCA_009920585.1. Taxonomy (GTDB): domain Bacteria; phylum Verrucomicrobiota; class Verrucomicrobiia; order Chthoniobacterales; family Terrimicrobiaceae; genus UBA967. The sequence continues at coordinate 8,776 of RFZT01000055.1, read as the reverse complement.
ACAATGACCTCTATGCATACTATTTCTAAAAATTGGTAGGGATGGCGCGCCGTCGCCGTCCGTCTCTCGCGCTGAAGGCGCCTTTGTATCTCAGAGACGGCGCGTTGCGCCTGATGTTTGGGACACCGGCGGCGCGGCGTCCCTACCTTTTTATCGATTTGGTTTAAGCTCCTCTCCCCCCCCTCCGCGCCTCCGCGCCTCCGCGTGAGATATGCTCGTACCACTATTCTTCAGCCAAAACCTCGAAAAAAAAATGGGCCCCCTCCCACAACAGTTGAGGGTCAGTCCCACATATTGACATGCAACCCTGGCCTTTCCCGACACGACAGATATGGGGTGTCATGCAAACAACTCATTGATGACTCGAGAAGATTTGTTGACTGGCGTGAGTGTCTGGTTTAGCCCTTGGAACTGATAGCTAAGTTTTTGGTGATTCAGGCCCATGGAGTGCAGGATGGTCGCTTGAAGATCGTAAACACTCACCTTGTCTTTGATGGCGCGGTAGCCGATGGGATCGGTTTCACCGAAGCTGCCAGGTTTGATGCCGGCGCCGGCCATCCAGATGGTGAAGGCGCCTGGGTTGTGGTCGCGGCCGATGAATTTCATCTCGGCGCCACCACGGTTTTCGCGCATCGGAGTGCGACCGAATTCGCCGCCCCAGATCACGAGTGTGTCCTCAAGCATGCCGCGTTGTTTCAAGTCGGTAATTAGGCCGTAGGTGGCTTGGTCAACGCTTTGGCACTTGCGAGAAAAACCCCCATTCAGCGCCTCGCTCTCGGCGGCACCATGGGAGTCCCAGCCCCAGTCGAAAAGCTGGATGAAGCGGGTGCCGCGCTCGGCGAGGCGGCGGGCCAAGAGGCAGTTGTTGGCGAAACTCGATCCGCCAGGATTCGAGCCGTAAAGCGCGTGGATGTAGTCGGGTTCCTTCTTAATGTCGAAGGCGTCGCTCGCATGGATCTGCATGCGGAATGCGGTCTCGTATTGCTGGATGCGGGCGATGGTCTCGGGATCTTGTATTTCCTCGTGGGTTTCCTCGTTGATGCGGGTGATGGCATCAATCGCCTTGCGCCGCACATCGCGGGGAATGCCCTCCGGCGAGCCAAGATAAAGAACTGGATCGCCTTCCGAGCGGCACTGCACGCCTTGGTAGACGGAAGGCAGGAAGCCGCTGCCCCAAACGGCTTTTCCAGCATCTGGTTGGCTGCCGCCCGAGGCGAGCACGATGAAGCCTGGGAGGTTTTGGTTGTCGTTGCCAAGGCCGTAGGTAGACCAAGATCCGATGGAGGGATGGCCAAGGATGGTGTGCCCGGTGTGCATGAGGAGTTGCGCCGGGGCGTGGTTGAACTGGTCGGTATACATCGAACGGATGATGCAGAGATCGTCGATGACCTTCTCCGTGTAGGGCAGGCGGTCACTGATCCATTGCTTGTTGTCGCCGGCCTGATGGAAGGGATACTGGGTGCCGAGCATTTTTGGGACACCTTGAATGAAGGCGAAGTTTTGACCTTCGAGGAATTCCTTGGGGCAATCCGCACCGTTGAGTCTGGCGAGTTCGGGTTTAAAATCGAAAAGCTCGAGCTGGCTCGGAGCACCCGCCATGTGCAGGAAGATCACGCGTTTGGCTTTCGGCGCGAAGTGGGCCAAGTGGGCATCGAGAGCTGACTGGTTTCCAGCATGACCGATGGAAGCCAACTCGCCCGCGAGCACATCCATTTTCATGCTGGATATCCATGCGGTGCCGAGACCGGCGATGCAGGATTTTAAAAACTGCCGACGGGTATTGAGGAGCCCGTTGTCGTGCCTGAGTTGTTCGATGACATTCATAGCTGTGTGGTCTTGGGTTTACTTGGTAAGGGCTGTGTCGAGGTTTAGCAATACACTGGCGAGATTGATCATGGCGGCTTGGTCGGGCGTATCGGCCAAGGGCTTGGGACCGGACGCCGAGTATTGGGTGACGAGGTCCTCGCGGAGCTGGGTCAAAACATCGAGCGCCTTGACGGTCGGCTGATTCTGGGTGGCGAGGAGGTAGCCGAAGGCGAGTTTCTCTCGCGGGCCTGCGCCAGGGGCCTGTTCCATTTTCTGGGCGAGGCTTCGTGCCATCTCGATGTAGGCAGGATCGTTGAGCGTAACGAGTGGCTGGAGTGGGGTGTTGGTGGTAATGCGCTGTGTCGTGCAAACATCCCGCATGGGCGTGTCGAAGATCATCAGGCTAGGGAATGGAGAGGTCCGTTTCCAATAGGTGTAGAGCGCACGGCGAAACCTGTCGGGCCCCTCGGCGGTGATCCATTTCCATCCCCCGCCGTAGGGAGCAGCCCCGCCTCCGCCGGGTTGTGGCGGCATCACAGAGGGGCCGCCATCGCGGTTCGCGAGGAGGCCGGAAACGGCGAGCGCTTGGTCGCGGATCATCTCTGCCGTCAGTCGAGTGCGAGGACCGCGGGCGAGCAGGATGTTTTTGGGATCCTGCTCGGCGAGCTCAATCGAAGCTTTGTGGTCTTGGCGGTAGGTGGAGGAGAGGACCATTTCCTTGATGAGGGCCTTGGGCTTCCATTTGTAATCGTCGCGGAAGGCTACAGCGAGGTAGTCGAGGAGGGGTTGGTTGGTCGGTTTCAAGCCGGTGGTGCCGAAGTCACCGAGGGTTTGGACAATTCCGTTCCCAAAGAGTTCAAAGAAAACACGGTTCACGAACACGCGGGAGAAGAGGCTGTTTTCGGGGTGGGTCATCCACTCGGCCATTTCGCGGCGGTTGCGGGCGGGGGCTTTGTAGGGATTGAGGATTTCAGGAACTCCGGGTTGCAGGACCTTGCCTTTGTTCATGGCATTGCCGCCGATCCAGAGCCGGGTCTCGCGGATGCTTTCCGGTGGACGATCGAGCATGACGGGGAATTGGGTGCCTTTGACCCCGGTGATGTAGCGATTCAACTCGTTGATGCGTTTGGTGAGCGCGACATGCTCGGGATCGTTGATCAAACTCTGCCAACCTGGATTGGCGATGAGTTGAATCTGGAATTTACGCAACGGCGTGGCTTGGCTCCCGGTAGTCGGCATGTTGGACCGGAGGTCGGCGACCAGAGTCTCCCCCTCGGCCAATGTGAGGGGAGATTGCAGCACAATCACGGCTTCCATTTTTCTGAAGAGCTTGGGATACCCGCCAAACCCGGCGGGCGTTTTGTCGAGACTGCGCTCGGGCGCATTCGGACCGGCCAAGGCGTCACTGTAGACGAAAGACAGTGGAACGGGGGCGCGTTTGCCATCGGCCGTCACTTTGCTAATGGCGATGTTCGAGAGCACTGATCCGCGGAAGGGAGCTTTTGCCAAGTCATCTGAGTCGGGGAGGATGGTGAACTTGAACGCCGTGTAGGGCGTCAGGCTTGCTGGCGGGCGCAGGGTCACATTGTAGGTGGTGTCGTCGGTTTGGGTGCCCTCGGTGAAAATAATCCCGTCTTTGTGTTTCAAGCCCCCAGAGTTGATCTTGAGGTCGAGGATTTCGGGCAGAACCCAGGCCTGGTCCTTGTTGATCCATTCCGCGCCACGGCGGTTGCGCTGGTTTTGGAGTGAAATCCGCTCGAGTTGGGCATCGGTGGCTTTTTGCTGTTCGGCGGGGTCGCTCGCGAGAACATGCTTGGGAAAATCATCATCGAGATCACAGTCCTCGCTGCTGTTAAAATAGCTCATAAAGGCGAAGAAGCTCTCGTGCGGGATCGGTTCGTAGGGGTGGGAGTGGCACTGGACGCAGCCCATCGTGATTCCCTGAAGGCTGTTCCAATTCGTACTGATGCGGTCGATCACGGCCTCGACACGAAATTGCTCGTCATCCGTGCCGCCTTCGGTGTTGGTCTTGGTGAGGCGCTGGAAGAGCGTGGCCTTGAGTTGGTCCGTGGTGGGTTTGTCAGCAAGGTCGCCGGCCAACTGGTCACGAACGAACTCGGTGTAAGGCATGTCGCGGTTGAAGGCGGCGATCAACCAATCACGGTAAGGCCACGCCTCGCGGTGGGGGTCTTTTTCCAGACCATAGCTGTCGGAGTAGCGGGCCAGATCCATCCACATCGCGGCCCAGCGCTCGCCGAAGCGGGGCGAGGCCAGCAGGCGGTCGGCTGTTTTTTCGAAGGCGTCAGGGGATTGGTCGGCAAGGAAGGCGGCCAGTTCCGCATTGGTCGGCGGCAGGCCGGTGATGTCAAGAGCAGCGCGGCGCAGCCACTGGGCTTTCGGCGCTTCAGGGGACGGCTGGAGGTTGTTCTTTTCGAGGTTCGCGAGGACATAGGCGTCCATCGGTTTGCGCCCCCAATCCTTGAGCTTGGTTTCGACCGGTTCTTTTTTCGGGGGGATGTAGGCCCAGTGTTCCTCGTATTTCGCGCCTTGCCGAACCCACTCTTTGATGAGTTCGATTTCCTGCGGCTTAAGCGGGTCTCTGTGGTGATCGCCGTGTGCGGGCGGCATCACATAGCGCGGATCGGTCGAAGTGATGCGCTTGATGACCTCCGAGTTGTCAGGGTCGCCGGGGATGATGATTTTTTTGCCGTTAGAGGAAACGCCCAGAGCCTCATCGCGGTAAATGAACGACACGCCAGCATTTTTCTTCACGCCGCCGTGGCAACCGGTGCATGAGGTATTCAAAATAGGCCGGATGTCGCGATTGAATAAAACCTCACGCGGCGCCGCAGCAAGAGAAGCTTGGACCACTTCATTTTTCTCCGAAGGATTCGCCACCTGTTCAGGTGCTTTTTTACAGGATACAAAAGATAGAATCAGAGGGCAGCACACTGAGGCGCAAACAATAGGCAAGAGGGTTTTCAGGATTCTCATTTTGCTTGGGGGTGTTGTGGAGCTGCAGAGGCCGTGACGGCTGAGCCCACAATGCGAACCGGCCGGCCATGGACGGCGGTGAGACGGTCTTCAAGGGCCTTCGCTCCGGCGGCATCAATTCCCGTGCCGGCGACATAAACGGTACGGAGGGATTTCATTTTTGCAAGTGCGTCGCCGCAGGCAGGAGTGACCTTGGTGCCGAACAGATTCAAAATTTCGAGCGAGGGCGACTCCGAAATCGATGCCACCAAAGCATCGTCGGCCGCAGTTTGGCTCACGTTCAAGCTTCGCAGAGATTGGAGACCCGAGAGACCGGACATCGCCGCCGCGTCCATCGTCGAGAGCGTCAGGTCGGCCTCCACCAAATATTCGGCGAACGGCTGAAGCTTCGCTATTCCATCCGCGCCGAAGGTTCCGGTATGGCTGCAAACCAGAAAACGCAGGGCATCCGTGCCGGCGTTAACATATTTCAAGGCGTCGGGGAAATCGGCGCTGAATGCGACAATCATTGGCTCCAATTTTGCCTTATTGGCGCGGATGCGCTCGGCCTTCTCAATCGCGAGTCGTTTTTTCTCCTCCTCGGCGGCTTTGCGTTGCTCGGGCGAGACGAGGTTTGCCAAGGCGGCATCGACCTCAGTGGATTTCTTAAGGTCACTGACGCGCGCCGTTTCCGAGGCTCCTTGGGCGATCCACCATTTCAAAAAAGTGATCTCGTCCTGCGAAAGTTGAGGTTTATCCGAGGGTGGCATGTGCAGTTTGTCATTCAACGGCAGATGCAACCGCTCGAGAATGGCGCTTTGATCGGGATCACCCGCGATGAGACCCGGCCCATCCTCGCCACCCTCAAGTAGCGCCGCGAGACTGTCCATGCGGAATTCCCCCTCCTGCTTGTCTACCCCGTGGCAGTAAATGCAATTCACGGAGAGGATCGGTTGGACGATTTGAGTAAAAACCACCGGATCCTTCGTCAGCGCCTCGGCCGCAGCTTGACGATCGGCGAGGATTTTCGGGGGCAATTGGTCGAGCGGGTCACCGTGCGTGATCTCGCCTCCATAGTGGCCAGCCTTCGTCATCAAAAGGACACTCAAGACCAACCCCACCAAATACCCACCTCGAATGAGGCGGGAGTTTTTCTTCGCCAAGGTCGCCCAGAGGCTCCAAGCGGTCGTCAACAACAGGACTCCGCAAAACAAAAAGGCATCCCTCTTGTGCATCTGAATCAACTCGCCCGTGTAGCTTCCCGTTAAATACAGGCTATACCCAGTCACGAGCGCCAATACCGAGGTTCCGAAAGCAAACAACAAAGGCAAAGCGGCATCGATCCGTACCTTTCCACGAGACACAACCCCCAGCCCTTCCATGGTCATGAGAAGTAGCAGCGCCCCGATCGGTAGGTGCAAAAATACGGGGTGGAAAGCCCCGATGAAATTGATCCACAAACCCAAAAAGCCTGCCGTCTTAGGATTCGCCAACCCTGGTTCGCCAATGAACGGCAACGCTGCCAATCCCAGGGCAGTTCCCACAAAAACCAATATCAGAAGAGAACGAAGTAAAAATGTCATCGGTTCAACTTGGTCATTATCGATGGCAAACTATTTTTCACAATGGAAGATTTGGGAAAAAACATGTAAGATTTGGGATTCTGGTCCGGGCTAAGAAAACCATGCCAAGTGTTAAATCATACCAAAAGCCGCTTGCTTTTGGATTTTAGGAGAGGGTCACAGTGCGTCCCGCCTATGTGCTGCGATCTGCTCCTTTGGTTCCAAATTGGCAAGGGGCGAGCAAGTAGAACAGTCTCCACACGGCCGAGACGGCCATGCCCCCTTCTTTTCCACTGCAAAGTCCGATTTCAAAGGAACAATGGTATCAACGCCTCTCCGCCCTTGAAGTCGTCGGGGCCTCGAGTTGGGAAATCACCAAAGAGACATAAAAAAAGCGCGAACGTTTTTCCGTTCGCGCTTTCGCTAAAAAAACGGGCGCGTGCCCGTTGGCTTTCTGGAATGAAACAAAGTCGAAAACTACTTTTTCTCTTCTGACTTTTTACTGTCTTTTTTGTCTTTGTCGCACTCGCCTTTTTCACCTTCTTTTTCCTCGCACTTACCTTTTTTGTCATCTTTGAGATCGCAAGTTCCGCAATGGGCTTGAGAAGAAACGATCGAGGTGACAGCAAGTGCTGCTGCGAGGAGTAGTGATTTAATCATAGAATTCTACGTAGATATGGAGAAGAGCCATCTGTGAACTCGTTTAGTTACAAATCCCGCTTATCGGGATTACACATACTTCACCCTTCCAGCGCCAACTGTCGGAACTCCCGAGGCGATCTTCCTGTGAATCGCGAAAAGGTTTTTGAGAAATGGAATTCGTCGTGAAAGCCGAGCATCCCCGCTATCTGAGCATTCGTCAGCGATTGGATGGTCATTAACCTCCGAGCGCGCTCAATCCGGCGAGCTAGCACATATCGACCTGGCGGCATGCCAACGGCGCTTTCAAATTTTTTCCTAAAGGACTCGTATCCTAACCCGCAAGCTTGTGCGGCTTTCCGGATGGAGCCCCCATCGCTCCCCATTTGCGGATTCTCCAATACGTCCAGCGCCTTCTCAACCCAGTCGTCAAGTTTCAACGTCGCCCCCCCATTCGCGCCGATTATCTCTGCCAGCAACTCCTGCCAAAGGCAAACCGCCTTCAATGAAGAGCACCCCTGAATCTGCTGGAAAAACCTCTTGAAAGCCTTCACCCCTTGCGCCGGCGGCAACCAGCGCCCTGTGGGTCGCCGAGGATCAAAGCAACCGGCCTCCCTCCATGCCTCAAAAACCGGCCCGCGAAAGCAGATATAGATCTCGTCCCAGCGATCTCCCGACGTCGGCCCGTAGGCTTGAGCCAAATCGGGAAAAACCAATATCCAGCTACCAGGCTCCATTTCAATTCGCGCCGCGCGCTCATCCTCGTAAAAACACCTTCCGGAAACGCTGTAAACCAAAGCCCACTGGCCAAATACCCGCATTCGTGACCCACCTGTACCAGCGGAATCGGCAATTGTTCCCGCGAGACTGATTTCACCCGGAGAGAAAGAAGAACGTGGCAATTGGAAACACGCGGTCCGCCATCGCGAAATCGCAGGAAGATTCATTTACCATATCCTACATGTTCCATCGCCAGTGTCCAATACCTAAGGAACGATTTTCCCAACCCCCATTCTCAGTCGCACAACCGCAGACTCTTCTCTGAGCCTACGCAAACCAAATCCACCAACTTAAAGAACAAAGCCATCAAAGCGAACCACCCAGGACTCGAATCGTCACCCTCTGGATATCCACAAGTGTTGCCCGTTGCCAGAACGAAGCTGAAACTGGCACCACTTCAAACCCAATGCTTATAAACTTAAAACTCCCCCTCCCTCCCATGGAAAACCAAAAAAACACGCCCTCACCGCCCTCATGCGGAAAACTTAATATACCAAAAGCAGCTTGCTTTTGGACTTTAGGAGAGGGGCACAGTGCGTCCCGCCTTTGTGCTGCGACCTGCTCCTTGGTTACGATGGGCAGGGTGCGAGAAAGTAGCCGAGTCTCCACACGGCCGAGACGGCCATGCCCCCTTCTTTTGCGCTGCAAAGTCCAATTTTAAAGGGACAATCGTATTAGACGTTTTCATGAGCCCCCCCCTGAAACCGTTTGATCCCCTTAAAAGCTTTCAATTAATACGCAGGGGATTTCGAAGATGCCCTCCAAATCTCCGTAGCCGTTGCTTGCGATGCAGACCACATACTTGCCAATGATGCTACTGGCCTTTTTTCTGACTTCATCCTCGTTGGAGCCACCGGCGGTGACGCAAACGCGAATGAGCCTGGGACGCTTCCCTCGCCGCCGCTCAGAGTCGAATTCGACAATGCTTGGCAGAAGGTCATCGCCGAGGCTCAGGCCGCCCTGAGCGCTATGGGCATGAACATCGAGACGACGAACGAGACCAAGACCAAGACCAA
>RFZT01000540.1 GCA_009920585.1 bacterium | reverse complement strand
ACCTTGGAGAGATGGTTCGAGGGACAGTCGAGGAGGCGTTGAACGCCATGCTGGACGCCGAGGCGGATCGTCTATGTGGGGCGGCTCGCTATGAGAGAAGCGACGCTCGGCAAGATACACGGGCTGGGCATTATGAGCGTTCGCTGGACACCAAGGCTGGCCCTGTGAGCCTTCGTATCCCGAAACTGCGACGCCAGACTTTCGAGACCGCGATCATCGAGCGTTACCAGCGGCGAGAGAGTTCCGTCGAGGAAGCCTTGATTGAGATGTATATCGCTGGGGTCTCGGTCCGTCGGGTTGAGGACATCACCGAGGCTCTCTGGGGAACTCGGGTCAGTCCCAGCACGATCTCCAATCTGAACAAGAAAATCTATTCGAAGATCGAAGAGTGGCGCAATCAGCGCATCGAGACGGAGCATCCCTACATTTTCCTAGACGGGATTGTGATGAAGCGAACCTGGGCGGGGGAGGTTCGCAACGTTTCGCTTTTAGTGGCGATTGGCGTAAACAGCGAAGGATATCGAGAGATTCTGGGGATTTGCGAGGGAGCGAAGGAAGACAAGTCGGGTTGGTCTGGATTCCTTCGTCATCTGGTTGATCGTGGCTTGAAAGGGGTCGAATTGATTGTCTCAGATGCCTGCAGGGGGCTGGTTGAGAGCATTGGGGAGTATTTGCCTGATGCTCGTTGGCAGCGTTGTGCGGTGCATTTTTACCGGAACGTCTTCAACCGAGTTCCCGCGACCAAGGTTCGGGACGTCGCCCACATGCTCAAAGCCATCCATGCGCAGGAGAGTCGTCAGGCGGCGGAAGCCAAGGTCCTGGCAGTCATCGAGGAGCTCCGCCGTCAGAAGCTCCCAAAAGCGGCAGAGTTGATCGAGGAACACGTCGGGGAGACGCTCACTTATTATGAGTTCCCGGATATTCATTGGACCAAGCTCAGAACGAACAATCCGCTGGAGAGGATCATGCGTGAGATCCGCAGACGAACGCGTGTAGTGGGAGCCTTCCCCGATGGCTCATCGTGCTTGAACCTTGCTGCGGCCAGGTTGCGGCATATTGCGGGAACACAATGGTCGACACGATGCTACATGAACATGGCGCGTTTGAAAGAAGCCAAGATGGCAACCTACGGAGCCGCAGTAGCCTGATCAAATGTGCGAAAGATACTGGACACTACCTTCGGCGCCGGCTCAGACCAGGA
>RFZT01000539.1 GCA_009920585.1 bacterium | reverse complement strand
ATAATGGTCGGGCGGATGAGGCGCTCGACGTAGGAGCGTGGAGTGAATTCGGCACCGAGTTTGTGGCGCTCGCGAGGATTCAGGGCACGGGTGAGGAGTGTGCCGAAGATCGAGGGCTCCACGGCGCTCCAATCCGTCGCGGCAGCATCGGCGAGCATGGAGAGTTGGGCGGGGGAAAGTGGCAGTGCGGTGGTGTCTTCAAAAAGGCCTCCGCTGAAGCAGGCGATTTCCTTGAACAAGAGGGCGGAATAATGCGTTCCGGTCGCCATTTCCTTCCACAATGTGGAGATCAGAATAGGGAATCCGTGCGGGGTGTCCTTCACTTTTGCAAGAAGGGTCTGGAAGCCATCCTCTGGCAGAAGCCCGATGTCTTCCGCAAACATGGTGAAAAGCGTGCGCTGAAGAAATCCGGCGATCACTTGCGGCTCATGGCCGTCGGCCTCGAGGGACTTGGCAAGAACAGCAAGGCGACTGGCAATGTCGCGGGTGACCTTGGCGGCGATCTTCGAGGGATCCAGCGCGTGGGGATCGAGCCAAATGGTGCGAAGTCGCTCGCGGATCTCGGGGCGGTGGAGGTCCTGGAGTGTGATGCGGTGGGAGACGGGATCGGGGAAGCGCTCGTATTGACCGCCCGTGCCGGTGAACTCGGCGTAGAGATCGATGCTGTGGCCGATGTCGCACACGATGAGAAACGGTGGTCGGCCCTCCTCGGGTGGGAGTGCGGTGATGTAGCCCCGCGCTTGCTGGAATGCGCGTTCGAGAGCCTTGTCGAAAGCAGCCGAGCCGCGCTTGCCATGGCCGGTCTTCGCGCTGGCGGCGCTGATGGTCTCGGATTCCTCAAGTCCGTGTGTGCCCTGCTTGCTCTCCAGCACAAAGGAGCCCCGGCGATAGAGGTCGATAAAACCGGTAGAGGTGCTGCCATCGGGATTCTTGCGGCTGACGGCGCGCTCGAAAACGTAGGTATTCCGCAAGTTGTCTGGCGAGGTCGGATCAGGGCTCGGTAGGCCGAGTAGGGTGCAGAGTTCGGAGAGGAAGAGGGCGTAATTCGCACGCTCCGCAGCGCCGGAGTGTTCCCAGCGCTCAATGAAAGCGGCAATCGGATCGATGGTGGCGTCTGACATGGTGTGGTGGACCGACTTGCGTCCGAGTGGCTTTTTAGCGCGAACGCAGGCTGATTCCTATGCTGAATTTCAAATTTTAAACTGGGGGCCAGTGTGCACACTGGC
>RFZT01000538.1 GCA_009920585.1 bacterium | reverse complement strand
ATTCCCATCGTGGCTGGGATTATGCCGGTGACCAGTCTCTCATCTATGAAGCGTATGGCGGAACTCGCAGGTGGCGCGCGCTACCCGGCCCGCTTGCTCAAAGCCCTGCAACGGGCAGGAGACTCTCCTGAAGCCGTTCGACAGATCGGTCTTCACTACGCCACCGAGCAATGCGCCGACCTTTTGGACAACAAGGTCGCGGGCATCCACCTCTATACGCTCAATCAATCCACCGCCACGCGCGAGATCTGCCAGAGGTTGGGTGTGACAAAATAAAAACCTCAAACAATGAGGCTCTGCTAGGCTAAGTCAATGTGAGCTATCAGTCGCGGCGCTAGATTCTAAAGACTTCAGCGGGCTCGTTTGATGTTTTGATAATAAGATCAAAAGTCTTCTTGTTATTGCGGAAGCCTGCGCCCACACCGTCATCTCCAGACTTCACCCCAGATCAAATGGTGATTTCAAGTTTTACTTTTCCCAGTTTCCGCCTTTGATGACACCTTCGCTTTTCCACCATGTTTAATTGGATCCTTAAGAAAATCATCGGCTCAAAAAACCAACGCGAGTTGCGTCGGATGTTGCCGATCGTAAAACAAATCAACGAAATCGAGGCGGACCTCCAATCCTTATCTGATGAGGCTCTGCAGGCCAAGACCCAGGAATGGAAGGAGCGCTTATTGAAGATTCAGGATTCAGACGTTCTAGCGGCGGAGTTGGACGCCATTCTTCCAGAAGCTTTCGCAGTGGTTAAAAATGGGGCACGCCGATTGAATGGCCGCGAGCTCATCGTCTGCGACCATCCTCTCCCGTGGAATATGATTCACTTCGACGTGCAGTTGATCGGAGGCATGGTCCTCCATCGCGGCCATATTGCGGAGATGGCTACTGGCGAAGGAAAGACGCTCGTTGGGACCCTGGCTGTTTACCTCAATGCCCTCACGGGTCGTGGGGTTCACGTGGTCACAGTGAATGATTACCTTGCCCGACGCGATGCGGAATGGATGGGACACCTCTACAAGTTTTTAGGCCTCTCGGTTGGTATCATTGAAAACGATCAACCTCCAGAGGTGCGTCGCTCACAATATCAATGCGATATCACTTACGGCACCAATAGTGAGTTTGGCTTCGATTACCTTCGCGATAATGGAATGGCCAGCAGTCGCGAACAACAGGTCCAACGCGGACACTACTTCGCCATCGTGGATGAAGTGGATTCCATTCTCATCGACG
>RFZT01000537.1 GCA_009920585.1 bacterium | reverse complement strand
TGGCCTCCTCGTCCGAAACCTTTCCTCGAAAAGGCGCGATAAACTTCTCTGGAGCCCCCAATGGCGTATGAGGCGAGATCGTTGCGATTTCGCAGAAGTAGGGCTTGTCGCCGCACTCCTCGATATACCTCATCGCTTCATCAAAATAGATATCCTCACGAAATTTACCCGGAACTTTTCTGACCAGCTTTTCGTTGTGGTGAACGAGTCCGTCGAATAAGTCGCCATACACGTTTGAGTAGAGATCGAAACCACGATCACTGGCCCTGTAGCCTTTTTCCGTATTCCCGCCGAGATGCCACTTTCCAATGAGGGCAGTTCGGTAGCCGGACTTTTTGAGCAACTCAGGAAGAGTCACGGCATCTTTGTGGAGTTGCTCTCTAGGATCTCTTGTGTGCGTGACGCCACTGCGAAATTCGTGCATGCCGGTCAGTAATGCCGCGCGAGTCGGAGAACAGGAGGGACTCACGTAGAAATTATCAAACCTCACGCCCTCGTGGTACATGCGGTCGAAGTTAGGCGTTTTTAAAAGCGGATGCCCGTGAGCCGATAAGTCGCCGTAGCCTTGATCATCCGTCAGGATAAATATGATATTGGGTTTTGCTGGAACCGCGCTTGCAGGAGCGTCAGTAGCCGCTGATAAGGCGGAGAGGCATTGCATCGCCAAGATGGCGGAGAGGAGAAGTTGGTATTTCATCACTCTTTTTTGTTTTTTGTGGGGGTGGATTGAGTTTTCTGAGGGTGAGTGGAAACTGCCAAAGCGAACTTCGAGTATTTGACTTTGTCTTTATCGATGGTCTCCGAATCCGGGAGGTCCGGGTAGCTCACGAGGAAATTATTTTGATCAATGAGGTCGATCACATAGTGCGTTGTTCCCTTCGGCAACTCTGCGACCACTTTGTTATCCGGGATGATGCTGGCCGGGATGCGAAACCACTCTTCGAAGGCCTCTCCGCCATTCGTGGTGAAGAGCAAATGCGCATTCGTCACCTTGGCACCATTATCTTGGTAGATAATCTGTACGGTCTGTTCCTTTAGTTCCTGCGAGAGGATGGTTGGCACCTTTTCTTTATTGGGCAGCTCATATTTGAAGTGGGGGTTGTGGTAGGGGAAACTCGCGCCCATTTCAGCAAGGATTTCGGCCAAGCGTTTATTCATGGCGACCGCACGGTCACTCATCTCGGCTGCGAGATTTTTGGCCTCCTCGATATCTACCCTTTGAGGCTTTCC
>RFZT01000536.1 GCA_009920585.1 bacterium | reverse complement strand
CCCGCCAGTTATATATTGACACTCTCGACAATGACATTGCAAAGCCGCCTTAATTTCGCCCTCATAAGAGAAGCGAATCCCCTTACAGTAACAACCACCTGTCAATTTCATCACAGTCTCTATTTGTAAAGTATTACCTCATACTAATGTAATTCTAAGAGTAGCCAAGATCAAGCGTCCAAACCCTGGACACCCCCCCTACCCGTTAAGAGCATGTCGGTATAGAAAGCAACTAAGCTTCCTTGAGTTTCTAAGAGTTTAAATTGTCTTATTAAGAGGATCTATAAAATTGGGGAAATGCCAGAATGAGGTTGATGCGTTTGTGGCCGATAGAAACGAATGGTTTGACATCTTGGTGGGTAAGATCAGATTCCGATTCAAACTATTGAGGTGCTCGATATGGAACAAGACAGTTGCCCTAGGCTTGCCATTCTTTACCCTGGGGATCGTGCTGCCCGGGAGCGTTCTGATCCAACGCAGAGTCGTTTCGCCGCGTTGTTTGAAGCATTCGAGAAGGCCGGTATTGCGGCCGAGCCTGCGATTTACAGCGATGATTTCCACGACGAAGTCTTCCAGCAACTGATGGGAGTACGTGGGGTACTGGTCTGGCACAACCCTATTGAAGGCGGACATGACCGCCACCATCTAGATGCTATGTTGCGCAAGGCGGCGGCTCGAGGTGTTTTCGTCAGTACGCACCCGGACACCATCCTGAAGCTAGGCACCAAGGATGTTCTGTTGGCCGTGCGCGACATGCCGTTCGGTAGCGATGCTTATCGCATCGACAGTTTGCTGCAGCTCAATGCAGAGTTGCCAGCGCGGCTGGCGAAAGGAGTTCGGGTGCTGAAGCAGGCGCGCGGACACAGCGGCATTGGCATCTGGCGCATAGAGCAGTGCGGGTTGGACCACTACGCCGTGCGCCATGCACAACGCGGTTGCGAGGAAGAGTTGGTGGACTATGCCGGGGTTCGACAGCGGCTTGCCTCGTACTTTGCCGACGGCGGCCACCTGATTGATCAGGCTTGGCAACCTCGCATGGTAGAGGGTATGACGCGCGCCTACCTTGTGGGTGACAAGGTCGCGGGGTTCGGACACCAGGCGGTCATTGCACTTCATCCGGGAGAGGCTGGCAGCGAGGCACCGCTGCCAAGCACCCGCTTATACAGCGGGCCTGATGATCCGCGCTTTCAGGATCTGCGCCGACACTTGGAGGTCGAGTGGATAGACCTC